>CALKGI010000317.1 GCA_938085045.1 uncultured Alteromonadaceae bacterium | reverse complement strand
GTGGCATTTATAAAGATGCGCAGCAGATTTATTAAGCCAGCGACCCTTTAAACTCCCCATTAACATAGTGGAAAAAACAAATATTTGCGTATCTGCCGTGGCCCATTCGCTCACGCCAATGGTAAAGTTTGGTCCCCCGGTAAACCGCCACATCGCCGATCCCCATATTGAGTTCAACGATAGAATTGTCATCATCGATGTCAGTTTGAACATATATCGGCCAGGCATTTTCAACATCGACATTGGGAAAAATATCCATCGGCATTGATACATTCCACTCACACTGCTCCCGGTCAATGTGTTTTTCCAAATCCGATCCCGCATAATAATTGGCCAAAAAACTAAATGACGGTGAAACCACCTCAGGCAATAATTTATTGAGTTCCCGAACCTGCATATGATGAAGAAAATTACAATACGGCTCATTGTGAATGAACTGTCGGTTGGGCACCTGAACATCTGACGGCATAAAATACCCACCGGTAACCAACGCTTTTAGATAGTGTCGTTGCCAGGCAGCATGAAGCAGGTTAAAGCTGCTTTTGACCACCACATATTCGTTGGCCACCAAAAAGGCTTTATTGTCGGCCATGCATTTCTCATGAGCGGCACGTCTGGCTTTAAACCCTGCGTCGGTCACCAACACTTCGACTTCTTTTAACATCTCAAATAATTCATTGCTGATGTCATTGAGCGGGAAAGTTCCCTGCAACAGCCCACTGACGATGTCAGCCTGGGCATCGCTCAAATGAAAAGGACTGATAAAATCAGTGCAGGGATCAACACACCACAATATCGATGGTTCCATATCAAATACATTGCAAAAATCGAAATTCTTGTTGTTCATAACGTTACCCATCAGCTCAACAATTTCGACTGGAATGGTGTTATCGCGTTGCAGATAAAAATGCTTGCCCACTACGTAATCGGCTCGCCCGGCTGGTTTTTCAAAAGCACCAACGGCGCGTTCAACTGAGATTGATGCCGGTGGCATCTCAAGCCTGCCCATATATTTGACCGCTTTTGGGGCTATTTCTCTGTCAATCAGAATGTCGGTATATTCCATCATCTCAATGATAAAGGGCGGCACAAGGGCTAAAAACGCCTTTTCCTTTCGCGGGTTGCCTTTGCATTTGGCGGCACTAAGCAGCAGGTCAAAAAACATTCTATGGTCGAATGCTGTTAAAGTAGAGGCCACTGTGACCCCCCTTAGAGCATGAAACCCCCGGGAATCAGTCATATCTCCAACCAACCTCAAATTGTACGTCGGATTAATGATCATTTCTTTGTCTTCGTCTGGTTTACCACCCCACCAAGGCCAGCGTAAAAAGACCATAATTTCAAACAAAAAACCACAAGACAACTTCAATCGTATAAATTTAATTATTAGTCTGAACATTTTAATTTACTCATATTGATTTGACAGCAATTTAAAGAGACCAAACCTGACAAACGGCACAGGTAAATTGCAATTGATCTCCCCCCTTGATTCAACTACAGTTCCAATAGATGCACAGATTATTGGTCAAACAACAAAGAAGGTTGCCATGTCATTTGATACTGAAAACGAGATTTTTACTGTGGTGAAAAATCACCAAGACCAGCACTCCATTTGGCCAATTTGGAAAGACATTCCTTTGGGTTGGCAACAAGTTGGCAAACAAGGCGATAAAACCCAATGTTTGACCTACATCAACGAACATTGGACAGACATGGCACCTCGCAGTCTCAAACAAGAAATCGCTGCCAAAGCGAAGAATCCAATGAACTGACCACCGTCGCTTACCTGGTTATTGGCCGATTTAAAAACCGTACATCGACTCAAGCGAAAACAGTTAAGCAAAAGCTGCCGCTACCTTTCTGGTGCCAGACCCGGGTGTCCAGTTATTGACCGCGTGGGTCCAACTCAAATTATTTTGAATAACAAAATCACCAGACTGCATTTTGTAAATAATTTTGCGGTCAAACAATTGTTCATACTTGTCGCCAAACTTTCGTACTCGCCTGTCAGCATCGGTATCCAAGGTTTTAACATCACTGCGATTGGCCGGCAGTTTGATTAACCCTTCTTTGATCAGGAAACGGTAAAACTCCTCAGCCGAATCGACATCAATACTGTCGATACTGTCCCAGTAAGCATAAAGATCCTCATCAAGTAACTGAGAATGCATTTTTCTCGGTTTTGTTAACACATCGAACAGCTCAAATCCCGGAACCGGCATTTTCCGGCTCAATATCTCATCCTCCGGCTTTAAAGTATCTGCTGGCATGTTGAGACGAAATGCCACTTTAATTTGCTTGACCTCTGGCGGCGTCAATGGCCTTTGAGACTTGCCTCGTGTGACGAGTTCGCGCAACTTTTGCCACACTTGCGCCCCTTGATTAACATGCAACAAAATGGTTTCGCCGCCGTCAGTGGTATTTTCGTAACAATAAAAAGAAGCCAACTGCATGTTGATAAAGCTGCTGCCCTCAGAATGCGGGGAGACAAACTGGTAATTCTCACGAGCGTTAACACTCATGTAATAATTGCCGATTTTCTCCCGGTGTCCCAAACTCGACGCAAAAGCCGCCTGCAGTTGCAACGAATCACCCAAACCCAGTTTATTGGCTATGGCGTTCATTAAAACATCGGCATCGGAGGATGAAAGCTTCTTTAACAACACCACCTGATCTTTTTTCAATGCTTCAATCACCGCAGTGGCGTTATCAGCCCCCTTATTATGGAGTAAAGTGACCAATCTGTCTGTGCCGTCGGCAATGCTCGGCCCAGAGGCATTTTTTTCAACCATCATTGTTCATTACCTCTTATATCAATTGTTTAAGTGGGAGAGTCTTAATACTGTAACTTATGTTGGATTATAGACCAGTTTTAATACTAAAGTACCGAGACTGTATGGCGGAGTGGCATCAGATTTCACATTGATGCCAAAGAATTGGAAACGTTGATGGCGTAAATACTTTTACCTGCTGACAACAGTGTTACAACAGGTACAAAGGTGAGAACGGTTTATACCTCCTCAGGTGAGTGCGCGCCTTATTTGTCAAAGCAGTAGGCTCATAAGGGCTGTGTTATAAACACCACTCTAGAGCCGCGCATATTTATACTAATGTGCCAGACTTGAAAACACACGGTTTTGGTCACAGCATCAATGAAAGGAAATAAAACAGACTGAAGAAAGTAAGATAAGTACATAAAAGATAAAGCAAAGAAGTGGCGGAGTGGACGGGACTCGAATCGAAGCCTCGAACCGCCACGACCCCCGGCGTGACAGGCCCTGCCCACTTCATAACGTTAACTGGGCTTAATCGGGGTTGGTTGTAACCTTTTGGTTTTATTTGATTTGTTGTTTTTTGACCGTGACACCGATTAACGCCTTTTAACATCTTTTATCTGGTTTTGGCAATCGATGGCCTATATGCGAACAATGCTGGGAGCATATTGTTTGTCACGGTCACTGGTTTTGTAAGGTTTTTTTGATCAGAATTTGATCGTTGTAGCACTAACTTCCAATGAAAAGACTATATAATCAAATCCGATGTGGATAAAATTTATTTTCAATAAATTCAAAATCTTTCCATTTCTGTAAACCACATTAGCTGCCTGTCCGAGAACTGCGGCCGTTCTGAAGGAAAGTCGGCTTGAGTCAGTTTTCGCGGTTTCTTTAGGCGAATAGTTTTACTATTCAACTGAAAAAAGCGCGGGAAATGGCCAAATCCAGATTTTCCTCAACCAAGCACCCGCTCTCGGACAAGCACCTATTTGAGGCCTTTAAATTTCCCTTAAGCTTTCGATTTTAATTTGCCTGTCAATGTTGAGCGTCGTCAGTAAAATCAGCATTTTATCAAGCAAGGTTCTTTTGTCGCGATTGCTCTGCACTATCCCTCCATGGATTTTTGCAGCAAATGGCACAGCAACAACGCTCTTGTCCGCATGACAAAGCAGTGAAATCGATTGAAAAGGAACGGCCCATGATATATTCAACTTTGGTATTTGAGTCGGAACTCTAATGCAAGTGTTTTACGCAGGGCATCTTCTTCCTCTCTTTGGCCACCTTAATCCCATCTCCAACAAATACCAGCCAGCCATTGAAGCGAACAGGCGCAGGAAACAGCTTTATAATGATTTTAAGTCGAATTAAAGTTTATTTACGCTACTTTGCTGCTTGAATAGACATAACAGCATAGCTGGGCAAATAACGTTATGCCAGACAATGATGTGTAATCAATGACGCTATCGTTTCGGCCCCCTCCTCCCTTAACATTGTAAAATGATTGCCTTGAATATAATGATGTTCGACCCCCTCACTGAATATATAGGTTAATTTTTCAAGATATTTATCCACATTAAAATAAGCGTCATTGGCAAACATTATCATTGGCCTTATAGTACCCACATCAGAAACCTTATAAGTGGCCAATAAGTCTAACTGTTTTTGATAAACCAAAGTCACGTCTTGTCGCAAGGCTTCATCGACTTCACTCATTTTGTCCTTCATTCCCTGAGCATTTTCCTTTTCAATAACGGCCACTGCCTTCACAGGATTGATGGCCAAAAGTTTTTGTTCGAAAAAGGTATCAAGCAAAATGAGTTTTACTTTATGCCCTTTTGACTTCAGCAATTTAGCAACCTCCAGTGCGAGTACCCCTCCATAAGAATGCCCAGCAATAACATAAGGGCCTGTAGGCTGAGTCATTAATATGTGCTCAGTAAAACTTCCGGCATTATCATTTATCGAGTTAAACACTTGCTTTTTATCCATCACCCCACGGTGATTAAAGGCTTTAATATTAAAGTGCCCATTGGCATATGCTACAAGACTTGAAAACATATTGGCCAATCCTGCGATGCCAGGAATAAAATAAACAGTAGGTAACAATACATTATTTTCACCCAGAGTTTCAGTTACTGCCATTTCGCTATCATTAACCATCGGGGTATTTATTAACTGGGCCTGCTCACAAATCGTTTGTTCTGAAAACAACTGATTGATGGCGATTTCGTTTTCCGGTTTAAACACTGCATTGATAGTTTGTACTAACTTGACCAATAATAATGAATGACCACCTAACGCAAAGAAATTATCACTCACACCGACTTGCTCAACACCTAAGACGTCTTGCCATATCTCACAGAGTTGTTTTTCGGTCTCTGTTACTGGTGCAATATAAGCCTTTTGTTGTAATGACATGTCAGGTGCCGGCAACCCTTTACGGTCTACCTTGCCATTAGGCGTTAACGGTAAGTGCTCCAATACGACAAAGGCCGATGGCACCATATAATCTGGTAACGCTTGACCTAAGCTCGCTTTGACTGAATCAATAAAGTCATGACGTAACGCTTGCGCTTCTTCATCCTCTGCAAGCATGGCTGCCGCTTCATCATGCGTCACATACGCCACTAAGCGCTTATCGCCTGCGTCACTTATCAACGCAACCACCACCGCATCATTGACGTCATCATGGTTCAGTAATTG
>CALKGI010000316.1 GCA_938085045.1 uncultured Alteromonadaceae bacterium | reverse complement strand
AGCCTCACGCATGGTGCCCCCTACGACGAATTTAACGCCATTTACTCAGGAGGCGCAAAAGCTGCAAACGCTTCGGCACCGGTCATATTCTGGGTTTCGTTGGAGAAACAATAGTAATCAGGTTTTTCGTCAATGAAAATTTGATGATCCATGGTCAACTCTAATGCATCACCGAATAATCCAGCAGGCATAATATGTTGATTGGTTTGTTTGACCCGATAAAACAAGTGAGTGCCGCATTTATTGCAAAACCCGCGCTCGGCCCACATTGAAGAATCAAAAACGCTCACGCTTTGCTCATCTTCAAAAGTAACAGCGCTGCCGCAATCTACCGCCAAAAATGGTCCACCGCCCCACTTTCTACACATACTGCAATGACATACACCAAGTTTTTTATCAAGACTTTCTACGTTTACATTTACTGCACCGCACAAGCAGCTACCATTTTGATTTGCTGTTTTTTCACTGGGCTCAGACATGATCTTATCCTTTTAGTTTAAAATTAACTATCATGTTTATTTATACAGTTAAATTTAAAATAAATCAATCAAACAAGGCACCAATATATTCAATAAAGCCCTCAACTGCCGCCTCTGTCATCTCTTCTTCCAATAACCCTTCTTCCTCATCACGGTGCCTGGCGCTTGTTTTTGGCATTGGCGTGCCAATACTGCCAATGCATATGTAACGAATCTTCACGTAAGTGTTTGGGCTGTAAATATGCTCGGTAGCTGTAACGATAAAACTGGCGAGGTTTTCGAGGGTCTTCTTTATCCGCTTGTTGGCTTGAAGAATCATTAAGTGCTTTTAACCATTGAGCGAACTCATCTGCGTTTTTCTCGCCTGTTTCATCCAGCAGTTTCTTATAACCCTCAAAATAATCTGTGGTTAGAAAATTGGCCAGTTGATGATACACATCTCGTTGTTTTTCATACATATAACGAACACCAAGGTAACCCCATAGGTAAACCTGATCGTTACCATCTTTATATTCGGTGTCAAACACGTTTTGCAATGTCAGCCATTCTTTGTTGTCGGTTTTTGCCAACAATTTAAAGGCTTTCTCGCTGTTGTCGCCCTTGGAAATATATTCAGCCAACCCTTCTGACCACCACACCATATGGCTTGGAAAATGACCATAAGTGTCATATTTTACAAAACGACCATCAAGATAATGCACGTATTCATGATTGAGGTTCCATACCTTAAATTCTGGTCGAACCCAAAAATGCTCGTAAGAATAAAAAGTGGCGATATTATCAGGATTTTGCGGCGTACCTTCTATATACATACCGCCGTTGTCGGTGTAAATATCAAACACCAGTTGGCCGTATCGGTTGTACTGGGCTTGGTCGTCAAATACCACTACGCGAAGCTTGTCGTTAAAATCGTTGGCCGCTGGTTTATGTTCTGTCGCCAATTTATGATGAAAGGTAGACTCTTGCGATGTTAACCGCGCACAGCTTTTTGTGAGCTGCGCTTCGGTCATGCTTTGGGCCATAATATACAGGCTGTCTGAACAAATATGTTTGATAGGCAGAGCTTGTTCTAGCGTGGGTATTACGCAACGATCTTTTAAAGTATCTTCCTCACAAGCTGATTTTCCACGAAAAGAATTAACCACATAAGGCACAGTGAATAACGCTTTAACCTGCTCTTCGTTTTTATTAGCCTTTGATAATGCCGCCCAAATGTTATTGTCTAAATCATCCATCGATTTTTCCATCGGCAAACTGAGTTTGTCGTCATCGAGTAACTTTCGGTCATCCTCAGAGCGTTTGTAATACGTATTCCAGTACTGCTTATTATGCAAATTGTAGTAATGCGACAATGCCCACGTGGCATGTTGCAGCGGCCAATCTTCGCTATTACGTTGGGCATTAGTCGAGGTTAAAAAATCCACTAACGCCTGTTGTAATTCTCCTTCACCATTAACCGCAGCAATATACTCAGGCGTATTTTTACGACGAGCTTCGTAGGGTAACAAAGCCCCTGCCCGCAATACTTCCCACAGGGCATAATCGATAGACTGACTTTCAGGTGAAGCGCCTTGAGGTAAATCGGCATTGGCGTAAATGTTGATTAATCTGGCCAATGGTTTCACGTGGTCCCCAGTCAATGCCTGTAGCGGCTTTAAAAAATATAAACGATATAAGGCAACCGCGTAGTTTTCATGCAGCCGAGCATTGGTCGAGTTAATAGCGTAAAACCCGGGCATTGCTTGCAAGCTAATTAGAGCGCGGTTTAACGACTGGGCCGTTGACTCAGGCCAGCCTTCGTCGGGTCCAAAACTGCTGTAAATACGTAGGTAATAGGTGAGCTTGTCTAACGCTTCACTGTCTAGTTTTCCTTGCCCAGCCAATGCGGTTATCGCATCTGCGACTTCGCTCAGCAATCCACTTTGATAATGGTCAAAATTCTGATCCCATAATTGTTCAACATTGGTGTTAAGAATACTTGTCACAGATGGTCGCTGTACGGCTTGCATAGAGACTGTTGACTGCAAGACAGTAGAATGGTCGAGTCCGCCATTGGTGTTGCAACCTGTTAAAAGTGTACTGCCAAGGGCTAAAACCAAAGAAGACTTGAGAAATGGCTGTAAAAAACGCATGAATGGGACCTTATATGACTGAATATACTGGTGACAATATAATATTTATTGCATGCAATAACAAACTAAGTTTTAAAACCCTTTCTTGATTAAACTCAGGTAGCGCCCTGTAGCAACGCGGTAGAATCAACCATCAACCCACCAACTAAAGCGTTTTAAAACTTGAAACCCAACACACAAACCGCCATGCACAGTTTGATTGAACAGGTCAGGCAAGAGTTTCCTTTCGCGGTGCCAGAGGCCGAAATTTGTTCGGGCATTTGCAGAGGTTGTTCTAAAAAACTGTTAGAGATTGTCGACTCTGAGCTATGTTACTGGGAAAGCCAGCTGTCGATGCAACAAACACCGACATTGGGCGAGGTTAGCCATCTGGCCAAATTGTGTCATAAAGTTCACCGAGTTTTAAAGCGTAATAACTTAGTTGGCTCATGAGAATCTTTGCCGGGGTTTGATTTATTTATTCAATACCCGGCAATAAGAAGACTCATGTTTTAAAATTTCACGCGCCGCCTTGGGCAAAGCTTTACTGCGAGTTCTACGCGGGTCTTTTGTGTCGTCAGCGGCATACATTGAGGTAATTTCACCTCGCATATCATCACATGCAATATTTTCGTCTACCAAAGATAAAAGGCGCTGATAAGCCAATGCTCGTACGCCCACCGCTTGAGTTTGTTTGGGCGTTAAATGGTTGAGCGATTGCTTCGCTTCAAGATTATCTATGGCCTTCTCTAATACCAACCTATAAGCGCGTTTATTTGCCGCTGCCATCAATCGAACTTTGATTTTACTAGCTTTTAACTGTTTATCTAACTTGCGCTGCTGGGCAAACTGTTCGGCCAATTGCACCTGTTTGGCAGCCTCAGATCTCCCCTGTTTTTGGCCGGGGTTATAGCGTTTTTTTACGGCTCGCACACAATTATCATACATCTGCTCAGACTTAACCCAACAGTGCTTGTTCGTGTTGTGATTATTATCTTCAAGGCAATGGAGCAATTGATAACTCGCCTTTTTATTGCAAGGTTCAAAATCGTCTTCGGTTGCCGAGGCACTGGCCAAAGGTGCGAAAAGCCCAATCAAGGCGATAAGTAAACTGAATCTTAGGTATGAATCAAAGTTTATCATTGTCGGGTATTCTTTAGAGTTAGTTTTTTGATAGTATCATAGTGATGGGTTATTTACGCACAAGGGTGATAAAAGATAAGGCTTTTATCACCGCTAATTCGGTTTAACACTAAACGAAAAAGTCATACATACGCAGTATGCACGGCGCTGTTAATCAACGCCTTAATGTTTGTTTTCAAAATACATTTATCTTAAAAGATAGTTTCAACTTCATTGAATATGCGGTGTTTACTTAAACATCTATACAAGCTGCCTACATTGGTGAGTTACAAACTACGCATTAAAGTGTCGCACTTTAATGCGTAGTTTTCATTAAGGTGATACACTTTAATACATTAAATGAATTAAAGTGATACCAAATAATGCTTATTCGCACAACAACTGCTTATATCGAAAGCTGGGATGCCCGTACTATCCGTAAACCTTTAGTCATACGAGGTGCCAGACAAGTAGGCAAAACCACCAGCGTACGTATTGCGGCAGAAAATCTCAATGTGCCACTGTATTGTGTCAACCTTGAGCGCAATACCAGTCTTGAAAAAGCCTTTGGTGAATTTGATGTCAACACCGTGTTATTTAACGTATCACTTATTTGTGGCCAAACCATTACCGCCGACAGTAAAGGCATTTTGTTTCTCGACGAAGCTCAGGCCACCCCGTCGGCTTACGCCTGTTTACGTTATTTTTTTGAAGAATGCCCTAATTTGGCGGTGATCTTAACCGGGTCACTGCTCGACCAGTGTTTGAGTCAACAAAAACAACCTGCCCCCGTAGGTAGAGTTGAGCACTATTTTATGGGTCCGCTGAGTTTTGGCGAGTTTCTATCCGCCTGCGATCCCGCAGCAACTAAAATGATAGAACAACTAAACATCAGCAACTTTCACCTTCTACCCGATGAACTCCATCAACAATTACTCGGTCAAGTTCAACGATATACGCTCACTGGTGGCATGCCACATGCGGTGCAATTAGCCATTGACCACCATTTTGAACATGCCACCATTCACCAATATCAAACTGAGTTAATCCAAACCTACCAAGACGATTTTTCGAAATACCAAGGTAATTTAAATGCCATTAAACTCAATGGTTTTTTTAGCGGTTTGATTGGTCAGGTGGGCAAGCAGTTTTCGCACAAGCAGGCGAACCTTGTCAGTTCGAATACAGGTAATGACAACCGCTCGCTAAATCAGGCCATTGAGCAGTTCACCCAAGCCAGACTGTTTTATCGAGTGGTGCATTCTAATGCTGACAATATTCCATTGGGCGCTGAAACAAAAGCGCGGATCAGCAAGTTTTTGTTTGTCGATATTGGCCTGTTACTGGCGGCCCAAGGGCTGCCCGTTCAGTCGGTGCTCAACCAACCGCTGGAATTAACTCATAATGGCGTTCTTGGTGAGCAATTTGTTGGACAACATCTTTTGTATATGCAACCGCCTTACAAAAACCCTGAATTGTATTACTGGCAGCCGCCGAAAAACCAAGCACAGGCAGAGGTGGATTTTATATTGCAACAAGGTGATACGATTTATCCAATTGAAGTAAAAAGTGGCTCATCAGGCCGATTACGATCTTTACATTCATTTGTAGCAAAAAAGCACAGTAAAATAGCCATCCGCATTCATTCAGGTAAAGCTGGGGTCGAGCAGTTAAAAACCAATGTAGGTAACGAACAAAGATCTTTTACCTTGCTCAATATTCCGTTCTATTTGATTGATAAATTACCTGATTTACTTAAACAGTTATAAACGCTAAACCTCATGCTGCTCAAACGCCTTGATATCACGTAACAATTGCAAGGTGATGTCGTGAACATTGTGTTTACAGCTTGTTTTACCTAAGGTTTTTACTTGTTCAAGTATTTTATGCCAGCAAATCATATGGGCTGCGCTAAGTTGCGCCGCTACCGGTAGTAAACTTTCTAACGCGCTGATTTCATTGTGACTCAAGGTATGCAAAGCTTCTACGGTAGTTTCATTGATGGTGCAGCTGTTAACATTGTCGGCGAGCATTTCAATGCCCTCGTGCGAAATAGTCAACGTTTCGGGGTCTTCAATCGGCGTGAAATTCACGCACTGGATACCGCGATTCATCTCTTGCAAAAACACCCCAAGAAAACCTCGTAAGCTGCTGGCGATTTGACGCCTTTTGCTCAACTCACGAAAATGCTGCCATAAGGGGAATAACCCAGCAAAGAAAATTCCCTCAAGACAAAAACCAATCAATTCAGGCACCATGTTATCGGCAAAACCTGCCTCCCCGCCCTTATAAACGAGTAATAAAGCCATGATCACCATAAACAAAAGCACCAAACACACAGCTGCCGTTTTATATGAAAAGAAAGATTTGGTCATTGGGATATCCATTAAGGGTTGGTATTTGGGCTTTTGGTTTTTTGAATTGAGAACTGAAAACTAAGTAATACAGATAGGTTAAACGCTATAAATCGTCATCCACAACCAAATTCAACAGGTAGTCTAGCTCTGT
>CALKGI010000315.1 GCA_938085045.1 uncultured Alteromonadaceae bacterium | reverse complement strand
CAGCGTTACGACAATTTTAGTTTTTATCGCAATGAGCAAAGCCGGGGCGTGGCGGCGGCGCGTAATTTGGCGATTGAAAATAGCAATGGTGAATTTGTTACGGGTCTTGATGATGATGACAGTTTTGCCCCCGGTCGTTTAAGCTCGTTAATGGCGGCTTATGACGACAAATATGCGTTTGTTTGCAGTTCGGTTGTATGGGATTATGGCCATCGGCAAAAGGTTGCTGATGATAAAGCCATGGTGTTTAAGTTATCTGATCAGCTCAGTTATAACCATGCCACCACGCAAGTTTTGGTGCGCAAAGAACGTATGGTGGCTATTTGTGGTTTTGACACCACATTAACCGCACGAATCGATTACGATGCATGGACTTGCCTAATGGAGAAATTCGGCGATGCCAAACGTATTAACCCGCCCAGTTATATCCTCAGCCGCAACGCCGGGGTAGAGCGCATTACAACCACTGAGCGTAATATTCGCGGTAATCATCAGTTTGTGAAAAAGCACCGTGCCCGAATGACGGCAAAAAACCTCGCCAATCAGTCGTTTTGGGATATGTACGCACAAAATCAAAAATTTGGTTTAGGGGAGCTGGCAAAGCAAATGTTGGCAGGTCATGCGCTGACTAAATTGAAGTTTTTCATCCGAGTGCATTTTTTGCCTAACTGGCATAAATAGCGGCAATTTGATTGTGTATCTAAAAATTTAAAACCGCAGGGCGCACTCGTGGTGGCCCTTTGGTTGGTTCATCAATATATTACTTTATCGCGTAAACCATCACTGAGTTTGCTCGGCATGTTTTTTACGTTGTGTGGTGCTATTAAATGGATTAAACGGGTGTTTTTTCAATTTAATGGCCGGTTTCTCGATAAGCACCCAAGAGGTTATCGCCAATGCTATGCATATCAGCATCGCGATCATTTGTATTAATATGCCGTTATTGTATCCATAATATAAAAGAAAGTTGACAACGGGCATGTGGTAAATATAAATGCCGTATGAAATATCATTACCGCGAAACAGTTTGTGACTTAGCGTGGGTAGGGTATAAGCACAAGAAAATATCGTGGCGACCAACAAACAATATAACAAAGGGTTAATGCCATTGCTCATTGTCCAACCCCAATAAGTGACTGTTAAATAAGATGTAACTAGGTAAATCACTATCATATATATGGCTTTACCGGCCAATAGGCGATAGAAAAAGGCAAAGTTCTTTTGAAACAAAACACCCAACAAAAACATAAAAAACCAAGGTAAGAAGGTGACGCTAGCCAGTTTGAATAATACATTTTGGCCGTATTGTTCAACATAATAAAATCGAGCGATAAAAAACAGCATAAAAAAGCCAATTAAACCGATGATTTTTTTGCTCGCATTCTCAGGTTTGGCCAAACCAAAAATGGCATAAATAATAGGGATGACAATATAAAATTGAAGTTCTACCGTAACGGTCCAAAGACTGGCATTTAAGGCGCCAAAACCAAATCCCCGTAAAAAGTCGGGATTATAAAACTGAGTAATGGTGAGCTGGCCGATAACCCAAGCAATCACGTTTCCTACACCCACATTATTGGCGGTAAGGTAACCGGTTAAATATACGCCGATGATGCTAACCAAGGTAACCACTATTAAGGCGGGAAATATGCGTAATGCGCGATTTTGAATATAATCGGTAAGGTTCGAATTGTTTTCAAATGATTTACTGATGAGATAACCACTGACAAAAAAGAATATCGGCACGCCAGGGAAGTAGTTAGACAAAGCCAAGAAGATAGAGGTTTTTTCTGGGTCGACGTTGAATTGATGCGAGGTATGATAAATCGCTACCTGTAGCGCTGCCAATAACCTAAGAAGGTCAAAATTATTTACTCGAAACTTGTCTTTCATATCGCTCTATTTCCAATCAAAGGCATCAATTTAACTCAAAGTATTTTATCGTGAAGGTAGGTATAGAAACGGTTCACTTTGTTTGAACGCCCATAATCAAAAAACACAGTGCTAAAATAAGTCGGCAGTCTAAACTATCTCCCCTGCGGTGGTCAATTTTTTCTAATGCTGGGTGGCGTGAGCAACAAAGGCTTAAAATGCAATCGTTAAGACCCCCTGTGTAAGCAGTTTTATTCGAGTTTGTAGGTATCTCATTGCGCAGCAGACATGGGGATAGCCCCCACAGACTATATTTCTTCTCGACTTTTTCTTTGGCTGCCCAATAGGCTTATTCACAAGGTCTGTGTTATACTCCCGCCGCGAAAAATTCGAATGAAGTTTTAGGAAGAGCCAGTGAGTACCTTGACCCAAGAACAACCCCAAAGCCAAGAGCAAGCGCAGACCAAAACCCAGCAACAGGTCCAACAGAACAGTTATTTCAGCTTTAAAGAGTTTGTGCTGCTGAGTTGGCGTTTTAAATGGGTGATCATCATTTTCACCGCATTGTTTGGCGCAGGTTCCGTTTATATCGCTTTGTCTATTCCTAACGAGTATAAAGCCGGGGTGTTATTGTCGCCTTCAGACGAACAAAAAGGTAGTGGTCTTGCTGCTTTGGCCAATCAATTTGGTTCTTTGGCGTCTTTGGCCGGTATCAACATCGGCGGCAAAGGTGGCGATAAAACCAATTTGGCACTCGAGATTTTTCGCTCTAAACAGTTTTTAATGGGTTTTATCGAACGCCACAAATTGTTGGTGCCTTTGATGGCTGGCAAAAACTGGGATCATACAACCAATACGTTGATCCTTAACGATAACGATTATGACAGTGAAAGTAAAAAATGGATTCGTAGTGCTGTTTATCCTAAACAGGTTATCCCCACCTATTTTGAAGCGTATGAGAATTTCAGAAAGCGCTTAGTGTTCGACCGCGATGCTAAGTCAGGTACCGTTTTCATTACTTTTGAGTTTTATTCGCCTTATCTTGCCCAGCAGTGGATCACGCTACTGGTTAAAGATTTAAACAGTTATATGCGCGATCAACAACATCATGAATCGGCTCGTAGTATTGAGTATTTAACTAAGCAGATTGAAAATACTCAGGTTGCAGAGTTAAGAAATGTGTTTTATCAGTTGATTCAAGAGCAAACTAAAAACGCAATGCTGGCCGAGGCCCGAGAAGAGTTTGTGTTTAAAACCATTGATGCTGCGATTGTGCCCGAAAGAAAAAGCAAACCTGTCAGATCCGTTATGGTACTTATCATGACCGCTTTGGGCGGGCTTTTGTCTTTGTTTGGTGTTCATATTTATCAAGCAGTTAAGAACGTCACTCGCAACTAGGAAAATCGCTCAAACAAGGGTGAGTTGCCCTTGTTTGTCTGCACTGTTGTCATGAATTACGCTATCTCCCCAAAAATTACCATCATTTATGTTTTGTTCATCAGCGTGCTGATTGACATCACTTATGGCGTGCTGGATTATATCAGCCTCGGTTTTTTGCCAGTCAGTATGCTGTACCGTATATCTATCCTTGCCATGTTTATTGTGGTGGCATTTAGGCAAAATGACTTTCAGTCATGGTTTGTCAAAAGCATTATGGTGATGTGGGTTTTCTGTTTGTGCTTGTGGCTCTACCGTCAGGGCGCCTTGCCACTGTTTCTTAACGTCAATATGTTCCTTCGAGTAATCTTTCCTATGTGTGTCACCATTATTATTAGTGGTGCTTTGTATAGATCCCATAAACAAGGTAAAGACCTCACGCATTTTATCGGTTCGGGCATTGTTGTTTATGGGGTGATTGCCAGTTTGTCTATTATTTTTTCGTTTGTTACTGGCATTGGCCGGTTGACCTACGGGGATTGGGCATTTGGGATTAAATCGTTTTTCACTGGTGGTAATGACATTGGGCTGGCGATGTTGGTGAGTTTGGTTTTTGGTTGGATACGTTTTTGGCAGCAGGGAAATTGGCGCAATAGTGCTGCGATTATTCTGATCACTGTTGCTGTGTCGTTGATCGGCTCTCGGG
>CALKGI010000314.1 GCA_938085045.1 uncultured Alteromonadaceae bacterium | reverse complement strand
GTAAAAATGCCGACTACAAAATCTCGGTTAATGACTTTGTAATAAAAGCCGTTGCAACCGCCATGAAACAAGTGCCCGAAGCCAACTGCATGTGGGCTGGCGATTCGGTGATTAGCTTCAATCAAGTCGATATCGCCATGGCCGTTGCCGTAAAAGACGGCCTGATAACCCCAATTATAAAAAATGCCAGCGGCAAAGGTTTGGCCGACATTGCCAACCAAAGCAAAGCGTTAGCTTTGGCAGCGCGCGATGGCAAACTGCAACCGGCGCAATATCAAGGCGGCACATTCACCATTTCAAACCTTGGTATGTTCGGTATAAAAGAATTCACCAGCATCATCAATCCACCACAAAACGGCATTTTGTCGGTAGGTGTTGGCGAACAACGTCCAGTGGTTAAAGACGGCGAATTGGCCATCGCCACCGTAATGAGCGTAACGCTTGCAATGGATCACCGCTGCGTAGATGGTGCAACGGGTGCCCGTTTTATACAGGCATTTAAAAACATCATCGAAGATCCCATCAGTTTGATGCTGTAGGAGAAAAACATGTCACAAACACAATTTGACTTAATCGTGGTGGGTGCAGGCCCCGGCGGTTACGTAGCCGCAATTCGCGCCGCCCAGCTTGGTTTGAACACAGCCATTGTTGAAGCAAACCACCTTGGTGGTATTTGCCTAAACTGGGGCTGCATTCCTACCAAAGCCTTGCTACGCAGCGCCGAAATGTACCAGCAGATACAACATGCCGACGAATATGGTTTGTCGGTAGAAAATGTCGGTTATGACTTGAACAAAATCGTCAAACGCTCGCGAGATGTGTCTGCCAAATTAACCGCTGGCATTGGTCACCTGCTCAAAAAGAACAAAGTGCAGGTGTTCAACGGCTACGCCAAACTGGGCAAACCCGGTGAATTACAAATTGGCGACGATGTGACGTTATCGGCCAAACACATCATTTTGGCCACCGGCGCACGAGCGCGTAGCTTCCCCGGCCTTGAGCCAGACGGCGACCGAGTATGGAGTTATAAAGAAGCATTGGTGCCTGAGCAAATGCCTAAGTCGTTGTTAGTCATAGGCTCAGGCGCAATCGGCATTGAGTTCGCCAACTTCTATCATACCCTTGGCTGTGAGGTCACGGTGGTAGAAGCCATGAGCCAAATCATGCCGGTTGAAGATGCCGAAATCTCTAACATTGCCCAAAAAGCAATGAAAAAACGCGGCATGAAGTTCAACTTAAACACCAAAGTTACCTCACTTGAAAGGCAAGCCGATAAGGTAATCGCTACGCTCGAAAAAGTAGGTAAAAATGAACAACTTTCCTTTGAAAAAATAACAGTTGAAAAAGTCATCACCGCAGTTGGCGTAATACCCAACGTCGAAAACCTCAATTTAACGCAGGCTGGCGTATCGCTAGACGAAAAAGGCTTTATCGCGGTAGATGATTATTGCCAAACCAACGTCCCCGGTATTTATGCCATAGGAGATGTGGCTGGTGCCCCATGCCTTGCCCACAAAGCCAGCCACGAAGGCATATTATGTGTTGAAAAAATTGCAGCCGCTCTTTCAAATCAAAAGACCGATATTCATCCTCTAGACAAATCAATGATCCCCGCTTGCACCTATTGCTTCCCGCAGGTAGCCAGCATTGGTTTAACCGAACAAGCCGCGCTCGATAAAGGACTAGAGATAAACGTGGGAAGATTTCCCTTCCAAGCCAACGGTAAAGCCATTGCGCAGGGCGAAACCGAAGGTATGATAAAAGCCATTTTCGACCAAAAAACCGGTGAATTATTAGGTGCCCATTTGGTTGGCAGTGAGGTAACAGAGTTAATCCAAGGTTTTGCGGTGGCCAAAACCATGGAAACCACCGAAGAAGAGTTGATGCACACTATTTTCCCGCATCCTACGCTGTCAGAGATGATTCACGAGTCGGTGCTAGATGCTTATGGACGGGGGATTCATATTTAGTTTTCGAGACTGTAGCTAATCCCACCGACACAATGAAATTGTAAATCGGTGGGCAACTCTTTATCATGTAGACAGTCAGCTTAAAAAAGAGTCAATCTTATGCGCCAGCAGTCAACACAAGACTTTCAAAAAATAGTCAAGCTAATCCAAGCCTACGAAAATAATGCTGCGTTGTTAAGTGCCTTTTTGCCAGTACTTGAAGAGTTTCATAAACTGTTGAAGGCAGAATATGTAGCCACTGTAGAACAAGACACAACTTTCACCAACGTTGACGCCGTGCAGTTTGATACCTTTGCCGACATGCTGCATGTTATTGCTTACAACTTTGTCAACGCCCCGCAAATAAACGAACCCGCACTGTATACCAATCTTGTTGAAATATACAACGCCTGCGAAAACATCTACCGCTCATTTGCCCAATATGCCAGAGGCACAGTAGATGAGACAGCAGGCAAATTCTTTGCATCTGAAACTAACATGCAACAGCTAGTCGACGCTTCACAAAAAATGCTCAAAGAACATAAACCTAGTGAGCCAATCGCATTTGTTCAGGTCGCCTAATAGTGTCATCGGTAAGAATACTTGCCAAAACCTCATACCTTTCATCACTAAACAGCGAACCGGCCTCTGTTTGCCACCTAGTTTTGTGCTGTATAAGCCTCAAAAACTGCTCGAGCGGCCATGGTATAGGCTTTTTTACCTTGTAATATATCCTTTAACTCCATCTGTAATTGATCGACATCTTGTGGCTTTGTATCAATTTCAGCCAGCAGCGACCATACGATTCGACGCACATTTCGCCTATCGTCGAGCAGTGATTGGCGCTCGTTAAGGTCAAATACATCGATACACATTTTACCTCTTGTGGTTTTCGGTAACATCACTCCTGTTTTAAAGTCAATTTTAAGATGTTTAGCCGGATTATCTGCATCATCGCCACTTGCCGGGTTAATCAACAACGGTTTTTCGTCGCTGACCTCAGCCGCCATCGTGGCATGTTCAGTTGTTACCGGAAAACGATTACGTTTGCCGCCAAAATCGCTGGCCTGATTACAAATTTGGCACGATGGCAGCAGGTTATGCAAATCATAGGCAAGCCAGTAATAACCGGGGTGAGGTATAGGTTTACCTTTAATGTCTAGCAGAGTCGTACCGTTGGCATCCTTAAGGTGAATTATATTGTCATGTTCGTCGGTCACCCTGGCTTTGGGGCGAAAATGCTCTACGTCACCATGTTGTTTACCGACAACGGTAGCTTCACAATAAGCACATTTGCCATAAAACGGCGGTCCCATGTCCCGGTCGAAAAAATAATGTTTTTTGATGGTATTGCGCCGATACACACTGTCTTTGATGTCATAAGTATGCCCATTAGCATTAGCCGCCACACAGGCTGTGGTTTCGTTTTGACAATCGTTAAGCCAATTAGTCCAAACAGCGGCCATTTTGGGCTTGGTTTTGTCCAGCCCCTGCAACTTAATTTTGAACATCACTCATCCTCAAAATCGAACAATGCCCGCAGCTCTGCCTTAGCTTGGTTGTCTAGCGCAGCAGGCGAGGCATTATTTAGCACCCGCTCAAGCGCATCTTCCACCGCCTTATCGATTTTGCGCTCTAAGGGGCTTTCGCCGCCTGCCAGTGCGTCTCGCAACCGAGCGCTTAAATCTTCAAGCTCAACTTGCTCTTCCGCTGTGCGTTGTGATTGGCCCATTAGCTCAGAATAACGATCAATCACATCTTTACTGCCCGGGTTGCGAGTGGTGAGCAAACCAAAGGCTTGAGATACCAACACCTGATCAGCCCGTTTACCCTCAATAGTGCTCTTGTCAATTATTCGTGCAGTGACAGCGCATTGCTCATTTTGTTCGAGCCTCATCAACACACTGTTATCGATATCAACCACACCCGATGCAGCCAAAGGGGTATGGGTGGTGGCGATAATTTGAGTGTTGGGAAATTGCTTGCGCAGCCTGTCGACAATAAATCGCTGCCAGCGCGGGTGTAGGTGTTGTTCTATTTCGTCTAGCAGTAAAATGCCACCAATGTTGTCGCTGTCTGTTAAGCGCTTGGCATAAATTAACCAGCCAATAAAGTCCATTACCCAGCGCAAAGTCACCTGATAACCGTCACTTAATACCGATGCGGGCTGCTGCCCCCATGGGCCTGTTATTTCAAAGCCGGTCTCGGGGTACGATAGCTGCTCTTTTTGCTCATCTAACATCAGAATTTGCAGCAGCATTCTCTCTAACTTACTGCGAGTAGCCTTGTTGCGCTTAAGTAGCACCACCTCAGGGTTTTGCATTGGGGTTTGATAATCAAACAGAGATTTTACGGCTTCACGTGTGCTGTAGGCATCGTGCGGGGCATCGGCTTTGCCCGAGCGATAGATGCCATAACCACACACAAAAATATCTGGCCAAGGGAAGTTTTCTTTCGGGGTAGTTTGCTGTCGTACTATCTCGCCACCGCCCTCTTCTTTAATAATTTCAGTAGTAATCGAATAGGGTTTTGCAGGGGTTGTGGTATCACTCAAATGCAAGGTAATTTTACCCGACTCAAAACCTTTGCGAATCAAGCTGCCAGGAATATCTTTAAGCAATGCAGTTGCATCCCCTTCGCGGCACAGCCCCAAAGCGATACTGCGCAGCAAGGTGGTTTTTCCTGCCGAATTGTCGCCCAAAACCATAGACCACAATATTGGCCCATTGGTGTCAGTCAGCTTTGTATCAAGGTTTTCAAAGCAACGGATATTTTGCAAAGTAACTTGGGTGACAATGATATTGGGCTTGGCTTGTTTGATGGGGGTGGCAGTTAAACCAAGTCGAGACGGTCGAGAAATGGCACGCGACAACGGTGACTCGTCCAATCTTTCATCATCAAAAAGCCCACGTAGAATACTTCTCAATAAAATTTTATCAATCAACTGCCCGGCATCAACCATTTCATAACTGAAATGACACTGTATCTCTTTTTTATCTTGTGAGAATCGCTGTAATATTTTATATGGATAATAATTGGATGTATCACTAACAGCACAAGTTGAACAGTTACAAGGTAAATACCTATCAAATTGCAATTGTGGGTAACTATTGTGAATTTTTTTCAGTTCATCGGCAAGCGCATTCAAAAACTCTTTTTTGTTGTTACCAGCCACGCGCACGGTAATTTCACGTTGCGTGTAGTCTTCTATTACTTGGGCCTGATTGCCTTCAATGCCCAAAACTACGCCATCTTTCCAAACCAACTCTTGATCAACAATAAATGGGTGAAGCGCAACAATAAACCGGGTGATAATGCCCTTGGGCATAAAGTCGTAACGGTATTTAAGCGTGAGGTTGTCTGAACAATCCCAGTCGTATTCGGGTTGGGTCACTTCCAACAGTTGCGGTGCAATATAGGCATCGGTATCGGCAATTTGATAACACAGCTGAAACTTCATCATCAGTTGCAGCAACTGATCGTGCATATTTTGATACTTGGGTTCAGACCAAATGGCCTCTAAATCACTGCGGTCAAAGCGGCCATGATTAGCCAGTACTTTTTTGTTGTCTAATACCCGATAAACCGCATCTGTGCCCCAAGTGGGTTTTAAAATAACAGTTTGTTTAAGCAAATCGTCATCTTGAAAATGCAGGCAAATGCCCAAGTCATGCAAATATTCACTCAGCTGTAGGTTGTTAGGAATACTGGTAAAATCATGTTCTTTACACAGCTCAAAATACTGCTCAAGAGTGATGTGGTCGCGGCTATCGCGCTCAAGCACCTCTCGCACGATTTTCCAAGTTTTAGGCAATGGCGTGCCGATATGTGGCAGCTTTACCATTTGCTGGCGTATAGCTGTTGTAACCTGTTCTAACCCACGATTGGTTGCCAGATTGGTCGACAGCACCTGCACAAGATTACCAAAACGCTGTTGCAAGCCAGCAAGGTTGATGTCGCGCTTGCGGTCTTGTTTTTCGTTTTTAACAATTAATACTGGGCTGCCGTCGCTGAGCAGTTCTACCACATTCAGCCAATAGTTAAAATCGGTGTCTTCTTTGCGGTTATCAGCCAGCAAAATATACAAAGATCGTTTGGTCAAAAAGAACTGATGGGTCGCATGGTAAATTTCCTGCCCGCCAAAATCCCAGATATTAACCCGAAACTCCTTATTTATCGTCTCCTTAGTGCCGTCATTGTCTACCTCAATAGTGGTGGGAAAAGGCCATTCAATAACGTCAAGACCTTCGGTTGAGCCTTGTTCGTCACTTAACTCATACGCAGGGTCTTCAATCTTTCTCGCAAGTGTCGTTTTACCTGCGCCGCCTTCGCCGACTATGATGAGTTTTGCTTCGCACAGGTAGTCTTTGCCGGATTCAAGTTGAAGATAATAGTCTCTTATTGCATCGATGCCTTTTCTAACGACTTCTGGTGGTGGAGTTTGGATGGGCTGATTGTCGACATCCAAATACTTAAGTTTTTTGAGTTTTAGAATGTCAGCGGGGATTTCAGTAATTTGGCCTTGCTCCGTATGCCCCCCCCAAAAATAAAGCACAGATAAATTTTTCAGTTCAAAAATTGATTTGGGTATCTTTTGTAGTGAGTTATTTGAAAGATCTAATTGCGTTAGCGATTTCAATTTTCTTATCGAGGCTGGTAGGTCTTTAAGCTTATTATCTCCACACCAAAGTTGTTTAAGTGCATTTAGCTCTGCCAACCATTCGGGTAAACAAGAAAGTCCCGCTCCCCGTAAGTCTAAAATCTTTAATCCCTTTAAACGTTGAATAACAATCGGCATAGTATTTAATGAGTTATTTGCCAGTCCAAGCTCTGTCAGGTTTGACAAGTTGGTTATTTCTTCCGGCAAGGTTGTTAACCCATTTTTACCGAGATTTAACAGCTTAAGCTTTGAAAGCTGAAAAATAGCAGCTGGGACTGTTGTCAGATTATTGCCAAATAACTCCAATGTCTCCAACTGGCTTAACCTTGCGATATTCAGCGGGATAATATTGTCTTTTCTTGGCTTGAACTCAAGCAAAGTCAAATTCGGCAATTCAAAAATACGCTCAGGCCAAACATCTACGTCACCTTCAATAGATAGCCCAATCACATTTCCAGCAGTAATATTAGAACGCAGAAAACAACCATAATCCAACATAAGCCCAGGTATATCGGGTGCAACTTCAATCTCAGTATTGCGAATATCAAGCACCTTTAAGTGCTTTAACTGTTTAACTTTAGCTGGAATATTTGCAATTAGAGCTCTTTGGATGACCAGCTTTTCCAACCCGGCTAACTCAAAAACTTCATCAGGTATTTCAGTTAACTGAGAGTGACGTAAATCAAGCTCCTTGGACCGTCCAGCCTTAACTTCATCGATTTTACGTTGGGTATGAGTTGGTATATTGGACATATATCTGGCTTTTGAGGTTAGGTGTTTGTGGCGCACACTTCGATAAGTACACCGTCAAACAATAATGTTTAATTACAATCGTTTGCTGAGAATAAACGGGTTTGATGATTTAGACAAGCGTGGATAAAAACCTGACTACACAGTCCCTTGCCCAAACCGCGTGCACCCATCAACAATATTCAACCACTTCACTTGGTCATCGGCATAAATATGTTGAGTCGGCTCAACCAAATTGGGTTCGTCGAGCGAGCCGATAGTCAAAGAAAAATTGTTTTTTTACTTAAAGTTACCATTACCAACGCGGCAAGCTGGGTATATGATTCAACATCTCGTTATAGATTTTTTCGGCGACTAAACCAAATCCTCTTCGCGTTGGATGAATTTCATTTTGCCAATCTGACTCATTGGGCAACGTACCAATGGTTTTGACCACCTTCAATTTACCATTGGCAGCAGCACCTCCTTCAATATCTAGCAGCACTTTATGCATTGCATCAATCAAATACACTGCAATCCCCCTCTGTAAGTCTTTGTCTATTATTTTCTTAGCATCCATAAAGGGTTTCATCCAAGGGCCTGTGGAAATAAGGCCCAGCAAGAACCGCCCCGCCTTGTCCGAAGGAAAAGGATAGTCATAACAATGGGTGATGATCATAGTGTTCGGCGAATACTCGTTGCGAATTTCCAACAAGGTCATATAAGCATTTTTGATGGCGGCAATCTTCTTTTCGAGGTTTTGCTGATGTATACATTGCTTAACGGTAAATCCAGCTTGGTAGGTATTCAGCAGATTCTCAATATCCCCCTTGCCGACGATATCATTGCCACCGCCAGAGAACAGCAATACATCAACTCGACCACCAAACTCTTTCATGAGGCTTACCATTTTACGCTTTTGCCCGCCACTGAGCATATCAACGGCTTCATCGCCACTGACTTCAAGCCTCAGCATGTTGGCCTTTTTACGTGTTCGTTTCTTTATGTGTTCCATAATATTGGCAGGTGCTTTGCCTATAAAGTTTTTCGGCGGATAAGCAAACCACGAATCGCCTTCTGCGATAATAACGGGTCGCTTGTCAAAGTAGGTGAGCATTTTTCTAAAAACACGGGTGTTTCGGGTATAGGCTAATCTTTTCAGTCTTCTTCTGTCTTCTATACGACTATTACCATATCGAGCCATGATGATGTCCTTGGTCATTGAGTTATATTAGGGTCAACTGACAATAGCGACTGCATCACATTCTATTGCCACAAGTTAGAGACAAACATTTAACAATTTAGTTCCCGTAAAATAAGGACTCTAGTTTGTTTTCGGGTAATTAAGATTCTTCACCCAGCGCATTCTTACAACCGTAAAATTGCTGCGCCACCTTTTTTACATTGACATGTTTCAAACCAAGTACAAAACTTGGCTGACAAAATACCAAACAGAATTAGAAACAAAGCAATGCCAACTTGATTTGCCCACCTGTTTGCCCACATAATCAAAGCAGTTAGGGCGAATTGAAAGGTAATGACAGTGTCTGTGGTTAAACAGCAATCAACTATCGGTAAAGAAGATTATTTGGCTGGCGAGCGCATTAGTCAGATAAAACATGAATTGATAGAAGGTCAAGCGTACGCAATGGCTGGTGCGAGCCGTAATCATGACAGGATCACCAAGAATATCGCCAGAAAATTCGGCAATCATCTTGAAGACTCGCCTTGTGAAGTTTACGGTCAGGACATGCTGATAGAAGTTGGATCAAACATGTATTACCCAGATGTCTTTGTAGATTGTCATGTCGATGAGTCGTCTACTCACTTTTCAACGACCCCGGTAATCATCGTTGAAGTGCTGTCAAAATCAACTCATCAAACCGACCGAACCACCAAACGCCTTTCTTATATGAATATACCTACCCTATTAGAATACGTGCTGATTGAGCAGGATTTTGTCGAGGTGCAGGTGATGCGAAAAAGCGATGACTGGAAGTCAACTTATTATGTTTTGGGCGACTCAGTTTATTTCGAATCAATTGACCTAACTTTAAGTATTGAAGCGATTTATCAGCGAGTACACAATGATAATATGATTGCCTTCTTAGAAAAAGCGCAACAGAACAAATGACCCTGTAAATAGTTTCAGACCTGAATGGCACTTAGTTAAGGGTAAAATTATTATAAATCATGGGGTTACTGGTAGGAGCTGCGTCCCGCTGCGATATTTTGCGTAGCGAAATCAATTCTTTTGACAAGGCTACGCCTTGTATCGCGGCGGGACGCCGTTCCTACCAACCAACGTCGCGATTCTAAGCCTGACAAAAATAACGCTATCTTATTGATTTATAAATGAATAACTCTTAACTAAGTGCCATTCGTTTCAGACCTTGCTATCACTTCCTAAAACGCCCCTTGCCCAAACCGCGTGCACTGGTCAACGATATTCAACCACTCCACTTGGTCATCGGCATAAATATGTTGAGTCGGTTCAGCCAAGTTTGGCTCGTCGAGCGTGCCTGTAGTTAAAGATAAATACTCAGGTCGTCTACCGTCACGAAAGCTAATCGAGCCGCCACACTCAGCGCAAAAGCCGCGAAAAACATGTTCAGACGAAGCGTATTCCTTGGGCATTTGTGTAAGCCACTTCACTTGTTCAACTTTTAGATCTATCCAGTTGACCGTCACCGCGCCTACTGTTTTACGGCACATACTGCAATGACAGTATTCCGAGCCAAAGGGCTCACCTGTTACTTCATATTTAACAGCGCCGCATTGGCAACCGCCTTGCATTCGTTTAATTGCACAGAGTTCGTCTGTTAAAAGTTTGTCAGTCATAAACAGCCCTTTTTGATTAACTTTGATGATTGTCTTTGTAACACAAGCGACAGCCCCTTTAAAATTATATCTACCAAATAAACACAACTAAAACTTTCCCCATACCAACCCAAAAATTCGTCCCCACCACCGTACATCTCCCTTTCATTGACAAAAATAGGCCTGTATTTAGACTGTCCCTGTACATTGTGTACACAACCAAAGGAGATGTTATGTCTTTAAAGAACGCTCAACGAGTGATCGGTTATGCCGCGCACCATGAGCAATTCAGAATGGCTTTGCGCCGTTCGCCTAGCTCTGCACTGGCTGAATTTGGTGCAGATTTAAACCTTGAACCAGGTGGTTGTTCAACTGAAGAAATGGATGCAGTTTTGTCCTTTTCAGAAGATGACTACAAGTCTTTTGACAAACTGATTGGTAAATTCCCATCATCTTTGTCTGAAGATGACCGCACCAGTTTGAAAATCACGTAAGTGAAACCTGAGCCTGCGAGCGTTAGTGGCGCAGGCTTTTTGGGTTTTCTATCCACTTAATTCACACAACAACACCACGGAGGTCGTAATGGCGAACCCAATTCCCCAAAGCAAATTTCACATAACGCTCAAAGCCTTGATTGATATTCTTATCCCCGGCACGTCAGTTAAAGCCAAACTGATTTTGAACGAAAATCTAACTAAAGATAAATACATCGCGTACCTGACCGATTTGTATCATATGGTGCTGCCTTTATGTCATCAAATGCAGGTGGCCATGGACGAATATAAAAAACTAGATGCCGCCAAATATCAACCTGTTATCGAGTATCTTGAGCATCACATTAAAGAAGAAGTTGGGCACGAACAATGGATTTTGACCGACCTGAGTAATCTGGGGGTAGACGCCGAAACAATCAAAGCGTCGAAACCTAAAAAAGAAATCATCAACATGATTGGCTCAATGTACTACCGAATTTTTCATGCCGAGCCCTGCGCCGTACTCGGTTATATGGCGGTCAGTGAAACCTACCCGGTCAGCATCAAAATCATCGAAACCATGATAAAAGCCGCCAATCTCGACCCCAACTGCATCAACGCCCTGAAGCAACACGCCATCATCGACATTGGTCATGCACATGATATGTATGCGTTTATCGAATCATTCGACTGGAGTGAGCAACAACAAGCTGTGATGCTCGACAGCGCCAAAGCCACCATTTTTCACATGATCACCGTCGCCGCGACCTTAGAGTAACCAGCCATGACTACAGATATTTGCTTAATCACCATGCCATACGCCTCACTAGAGCGCCCCTCATTGCCACTGGGTTTGCTCGACAACTATATTTCGGCTTTTGGTCATCAGGTTGACGTGATTTATGGCAACCTCAAGTTTGCCAAAATGCTCGGCATCGATAAATATTACAACGTTGAAAGCGCCAACAACGAAGCCCTTGCAGGCGAGTGGACCTTCTCTGCCGCAGCATTTCCTGACAAAAACCATAACGACCAAGGTTATTTTGACCTGCTCGATTTTGCCCCCGCCTCACGCGAAAATCTGTTGGCTATACGCCAAACCGCAGAACAATTTATCGATGAATTGGCCGAAGAGGTCTTAGCCAAAAATCCCAAAATCGTCGGTTGTTCGTCAACCTTTCAGCAAAATTGTGCATCGCTTGCGCTGCTACGAAAAATCAAAGCCAAAAGACCAGACATCATCACCTTGATGGGCGGTGCCAACTGCGAAGGCATTATGGGTCAAACGATTAGCGACTGTTTCGACTGGGTTGATTACGTATTTTCTGGCGAATCAGATGAAGTGATTGGCGATTTTTTCAATCAATTAATGCAAGGCGTCAGCTTTAATGCGCACAATTTACCGTATGGGGTGATCACAACAAAAACCAACACCATTGTTACTGATACCCCCACACCTCAAGCAGTCAAAAAACCACCCCGAGCCTTTGTCGAAGACATGAGCAAGGTAGGCGCCCCCAATTACGACAGCTTCTTTGCGACCATTAAAGCCCTAGATTTTGAACAGCAAATAAAACCCGGGTTAATGGTCGAAACCTCACGCGGATGTTGGTGGGGCGCAAAACGACACTGTACTTTTTGCGGCCTTAACGGCCATGGCATGATCTACCGCGCCAAAGACGCCGAGGTCGCGTTAGACGAATTCGCACAATTGTCCCAAAAATATCAGGTAAACAAATTTGGTTTAGTCGACAACATTCTGCCAATGGAATACATGAACACCGTATTGCCGCAATTGTCGCAGCAGCATCAGTTTTCGTTGTTTTACGAAACCAAAGCCAACCTAACCAAAGCCCATGTGGTCAAACTGGCGGGCGCAGGTGTTAAGTGGATACAACCCGGCCTTGAAAACATGCATGATGATATACTCAAACTAATGAAAAAGGGCACCAACGCGGTGCAAAACGTGGCCACATTGAAATGGTGCCGCGAATCAGGTGTTCGAGTCTCATGGACCGTGCTTTTTGGCGCACCGGGCGAGCAACAGCAATGGTATAGCGACATGGCCCAGTGGATCCCGCTGGTCACGCACCTACAACCACCTCAACAACAAATATCTAAAATAGGTTATCACCGCTTCAGCCCCTATTTTGACAAAGCACACGAATATGATTTGAACTTGGCCCCGGTCAAACCTTACCAACACATATACGACTTAAACGAGACTGACCTATTCAACATTGCCTATTTTTTCCAAGAGCAAGTGCCAAACGCCCCAGTCACCAACAGTGTCGACGACAACAGCCTAGCCCATCTGCCCGGCCATCGTGCCATGCAAACTGCGGTAACCCGTTGGTCGCAGCAATTTTGGGGTGAACAAGTTCCACCAATATTGTGTATGTACGATGAAACAACACACATAAGAATACTCGACACCCGCGAAGTAGCGACCAAACTGGCCCACAAGCTTGAAGGAGTAACGGCACAAATCTACCGGTTATGCGTAGGCCCTATATCCAAAGAAAGATTGTTAGAAAAACTGCTAGAGCTGGATGAAAAGACTGAGGCAGATGTAACACTGCCCACAAGCGATATCGACGGTATTCTGCAACAGCTAATTGACGACAAGTTGGTGTTGCATGTCAGCCATTGTTATTTGGCTTTGGCATTAAGCGGAGAATTACCCCAACTGCCTGACAGCGTCGATTACCCCAGTGGTTATTTGTCGCTTAATGAAGGGAGTAATGGGTGGAAGATTATGGGGATTTAATACTCAGAGTGGCCATATTGCAACGGTCTTTTTCCTTTTTGTTCAACAATACGCGGATACTTATGCGCAGGGACCGGTTCAAACGGTTTCTTGCGTTCTTTGGTCACTCGAAATAACCAATCATGAGTCCAGTCATAGAAATAAAACAGCTTTTTATGCTTCGGCAAAGGAAAAAAGCTGCCTATGGTGCGCTCAAAAATCTCCTCATTCTCATCGTCAAAGCGAGTTTTGTTAACACCCCAAGCACTATTGGCAAGATAAAACTCAAACATATTCTCGTTATCAAATCTAATAACGTTCTGAATAATGTCATGCAAATCATCCAACAATGTATCTTCATCCACCTCAATGGTGGCTTTGTAATCTTTTTTGGCATATAAGCCAGATTGTAGGGTGATGGTAATGGTCAAAATCATTTGAAGAGCCTATTCACACTAGGTAGTAGCCAATTAACACAAAGGCAGCATTATGACTTTAACATTGGGGAATGCCAATTGGTTTGTTGAATATGTGATATCTGTGGTTATGGTATTAAGTGGTTTGAGTAACATTCAAGCAAACACACCTATAGTTTCGGCTATTGATAATACTCAGTGTTAGCGTCACAGGTAACCATCCAATTTTGATACTAGCCGTGATTAGGCTTGCAAATTCGTAAGAAAAGACTATCTAGACGTCCAAATGGCTGGTATATTAGCAAGCCTATCAATCCAGACGGCTAGACGGGCAAATAATGGCACTTACTTTACAACAGAAAATTCAAGACCGAGATTCAGAAGTCTATCTTATTGGCACAACACCGCCGCGAACAGGCCTGAGCCAAGCCAAAATGACCAGCATTGCCAACAAGCTAATTGAACGTTTGAATCCTAGTGG
>CALKGI010000313.1 GCA_938085045.1 uncultured Alteromonadaceae bacterium | reverse complement strand
AATGGCTTTGTAACCATGAAGCAGCATCTTTTCCGCCTAAACCCAAAGTGAGCCATTGCTCACTGGCATCTAAAATGGTGGTTTTAGAAAATACGCCGTACTTTTTTAATTGGGTCATGCTGGCGTTAATTTCAGCTTGATGGCCGCTCAGTAAATAAAGATCACCCAGCATAAATGTATTGATGATTGCCCACATTTTGCCTTTGGCGTCACAATGGGCCGCTCGTAAAAAACGCTCGTTAGTGATGCTGTTCATATCGCATGTCAATTGACCATGCAGATAATCTCGACTCTGTGCGCCTTCGAGGCTTATCAGTGAGTTATCACTCAAAGGACACAAAAAGACAGCAGGCAAGTTATTACTGTCATTAACGGTGGTTAAGGATAAGCCTGATAAATGTTGATCCCAGCTTTGATTCATTTGATTTCCTGTTGAATCGAATGGTGCGCGAATATTAATGCTCTTATAGATGGGGGCGGAATGAAAAAGCTCAACCACTGGACGATATTTTGTTATCATCCGGGCAAAATAAATTGTGTGGATTAAAAATGACTGAGTTAGATACCAAAGCCAAACTGCGATGGGCTTGCAGAAGGGGTATGTTGGAGCTTGATGTTCTGTTGTTGCCGTTTATCGATGATGATGCTTATGATGCTTTGCCTGAGGACAAAAAGCGGGTTTTCCAGCGTTTGCTCACCAGTGACGATCCAGACTTGTTTGCTTGGTTTATGGGTCATCAAAAATGCGAAGACCAAGAATTAAAAGACATGGTAAAGATAATTCTCAATCGTGTCAGAGTATAAGATAACCGTTCAAAGTTCACGCCATCAATATTGGCTGGGTAGGTCATTTTTGTTGCTTTGTGGCTTATCTATTTGGTTATGGCCGAACATGGTGTCATGGCAATGGATGATTCAATTGCTGTTAACTGCCGGAATTTTGTGGTTAGTTGCCCAAAGCAAGTTTATTGAAGAAATTGAACAAGAGCTGGTGTTGTCTGACACCGGTGAAGTGCAGCTATTGGTTGATGGTGAATTAACGCCTTTTAAACTGTCTGCGGCATCGGTGTCTTCTGACTGGTTTTGTTATTTGGTGTTGCTGCCTGCTGGGTTATTCGCCGCAAGTAAAAACAAGCGGCGGTTTTGGGTTTTTCGTGATGGGGTAGATGAGGTCTCTTTTGGACGACTGTGCCGGGTTGTTCATCGGTTGAGAAGGGGTTGAAGCTATTATACCAAATCCATTAATTAACTGGTCATTTTGCTGGCTAAAATAAGCATTAGCTTCGTTATTAATCTTGCCATTAGAGTGACTAGTGGCCCCGATTAATGCCTTGCTACTGCTTATTTTCCCAATTGGTCCGACACATCGGCAAAATCAGACCTGTGAATTAATGTCATTGGTATTACCCTTAACCTTTATGGTTCCAAAACCGTAGGTTTAGCTTCATCATTAAGCTCAGGATAATCTAACGTGTAATGCAATCCACGACTTTCTTTTCTTGACAAAGCAGAGCGAATAATCAGTTCTGCCACCGCCACCAAATTACGCAATTCAAGCAAGTTATTACTGACCTTGAAATTTTGATAGTAATCAATAATTTCGCTGTTTAACATTTCCACTCGATGTAACGCTCTTTCAAGACGTTTGGTCGTTCGTACTATGCCCACATAATCCCACATAAATAAACGCAGTTCATGCCAGTTGTGGGTGATCACTATTTCTTCATCAGAGTCAGTTACTCGACTTTCATCCCAAGGTGGAATCGCTACTGTGCTTGATTTTCTTTCGCTTTCGCTGAGTATTTTGTCGCCTGCCGCATGGGCATAAACAATACATTCAAGTAACGAATTACTGGCCATGCGATTTGCACCGTGCAGGCCTGTGTAAGCCACTTCGCCGATAGCAAATAAATTGTCGATGGCCGTTTGGCCGTTAAAATTGGTGGCGATACCGCCGCAAGTGTAGTGCGCTGCTGGAACCACGGGAATGGCTTCTTTGGTAATATCAATACCAACACCAAGGCACTTAGCATGTATCGTTGGAAAGTGTTCAATAATAAAATCGGCGGGTTTGTGGCTGATATCCAAATACACACAATTTGAACCTGTGCGCTTCATTTCAAAATCAATGGCTCTGGCGACAATGTCTCTGGGCGCCAATTCAGCCCGCTCGTCAAAATCGGGCATAAAACGACTGCCGTCAGCTCTTTTTAAATATGCCCCTTCACCGCGCATAGCTTCGGTAATTAAAAAGTTAGGCGCATCTGGGTGATACAAACTGGTAGGGTGAAATTGATTGAACTCCATGTTGGTGACGGGACATCCCGCGCGCCAAGCCATGGCAATACCGTCGCCGCTGGCTACATCTGGGTTACTGGTATAAAGGTAGACCTTACTGGCGCCGCCGGTTGCAAGAGTGACGAATTTGGCTCGCATAACCTCAACCTTTTCGGTTTCTCGGTTCCACACGTATGCACCGATGCAGCGGTTCTCGTCCATGCCAAGCTTTTTAGCGGTGATTAAATCAATAGCGTTATATTTTTCGAGTAAGGTGATATTGGGATGATTGAGCACTTGACTAATAAGCGTGGTTTGAACGGCTCTGCCAGTTGCATCGGCCGCGTGCAATATTCTTCGGTGACTGTGTCCACCCTCACGGGTCAGATGATATTTGGTGAGTCCTTGCTCATCTTGATACTGGTCAAACGGCACACCTTGATTAATTAACCATTTCATACACGTTTTGGCACTTTGCGCGGTATATCTCACAGCAGGTTCTTCACACAAGCCACCACCTGCGGTCAAGGTGTCTTCAATATGAGACTCAATACTGTCTTTTTCGTCAAATACCGCTGCAATGCCACCTTGTGCGTATAATGTTGAACCTTCTTTGAGAGGGCCTTTGCTTAAAACGGTCACTTTAAGCTTATCAGCAACTTTGAGTGCCATTGACAAACCTGCCGCGCCGCTGCCGATGATCAGCACATCTAGGTCATGCTCAATTGATGATTTCATTGATAAAACTTGTCGATTATGAGGCTTGTTCGGGCGATTATACCAGCTAAAACAAGGCGGTCAGATAAAATAGAGAAATAATCTTACATTTATTAGAACTTTTTCATAAAATGCCTGTCATAGGTAGTACGCTTGCATTGAGCCATAGTGTAATGTGTCATTTAAAGGTTAGGAGAATTGGCTCAAATGGGCGAGCAAGATATAGATTTAGCGCTGGTTAGGCGTGTTCAGCGTGGAGAAAAGGAAGCTTTTAATTTACTCGTCAGACGTTATCAACAAAAACTGTCGAGTCTAGTTTCCCGTTATGTATCAACCCACGCCGATGTAGGCGATGTAGTTCAGGAAGCATTTATTAAGGCGTATAGGGCACTACCCAATTTTAGGGGCGATAGTGCATTTTATACTTGGTTATATCGCATAGCAGTTAATAGTGCGAAAAATTATTTGACGGCGCAGGGGCGAAAACCGCCAACCACGGATGTCGATGCAGAAGATGCCGAGTTTTATGACGGCAACGCAGGTTTAAGAGAAGATGCGTCACCAGAGAGTTTATTGCTGTCGGATGAGATCAAAAAAGTGATTTTCAGCACGATAGAGAATTTACCAGATGAATTACGGGTGGCGATTACACTGAGGGAGATTGAGGGCATGAGTTACGACGAAATTGCCTCAGTAATGGATTGTCCGGTGGGCACAGTACGTTCACGGATATTTCGGGCAAGGGAAGCTATAGATAACAACATCAAACCGCTGCTCGCAAGGTAATAGCAAGGCAGATTGGCAAGATAATAGTTGAGGCAATCCCACGTGATTGCCCAATAAAAATGTACAAAAAACGAGCGTAATTTCAAGTTTTCGGCTACAGTTAGTAGTCAAAAACGTGGAAAACGACTCAAAATTTAAGTTGGAACGTAGGAAAAACTATGCAAGACGATAAAAAAGAATGGTTATCTGCACTGGTCGATAGTCATGCTGATTTAAAAGACTTGGATCAAGTAATCAATAGTGATGACAACAAGGATACTTGGTCGCGCTATCACCTTATGGGTGATGTTATGCGCGGTGATACAGGTGATTCTATTGATGTCGATCTGGTCAGCAGCATAGAAGCAGCAATAGCACAAGAGCCTACAATCGTTACTCTGGCAGCGCATCGCACTTTACGTCAACGATTTGTCGAAAGTCCATTGGTGCAAAAAA
>CALKGI010000312.1 GCA_938085045.1 uncultured Alteromonadaceae bacterium | reverse complement strand
GGCGAAGGCTTGGTGTTATACGATAAAGACATGCAACTGGTTGGCCATTTCAAGCACCAAATTGACGATCCCAATTCTATTGGCAGCGATATGGTTCAGGTGATTTTTGAAGACCGTGATGGTGATATCTGGATTGGCTCCAATGGTGGCGGTTTGGCGTTATATCAAAGTGAAAGCCACAATTTCAAAAACTTCTCTCATGATGAAAGTGACACGACCAGCCTCAGTCATAACCGGGTGTGGAGTATCACCCAAACCGATGATGGCATCATTTGGGTCGCGACCAGTTATGGTATAAACCGATTTGATAAAAACCCCGAAGGGCAATTCACTCGTTTTAATCACAACCCCGATGACAAAACCTCAATCAATCATGTACTGGTGCGCAGACTTTTGGCCGATGGCAACCATTTATGGGTGGGCACTGAGGGCGGTTTTGGCCATTTTAATACCAAAACCAACACCTTTGGTACCATAGAGTTGTTTGGAGATGGTGCAAATGCGGCTATTACCCAAATTATTGCCGATAGCCAGGGTGGCGTGTGGGTTGGCAGTCAAAAAGGTTTGTTTCGTTACGAAACACAAAAAGAACAACTCACGCCACTGGCTAGTGCAAACAATTACCAGTTGTTTCCTCACAATGATATACGCGACATGTTAATTGATGATGCCGGTATTTTATGGGTCGCCACCCGTTATGCCGGTTTAATTAAAATCAATCTGACCTCTAACAACTTTTCTTTTTACGACCAATATGACGACAATGGCCGTATCGACAATACCATCAATATGGTGCATACCATTCATGCCGACAAGCAAAACGGCTTGTTGTTAGGCACAGGTGATGGCCTATTACACATGGACTTGAACAGGCAAAAAATTAAACGCTTTGATCTTGGATCGGCTTTTTCAAGTGTTCGTGTTAACACCATAGCCGAGTCTTACAATGGTACTGTGTGGTTGGGTGGGCCCTTTGGTTTGCTGTCTTTAGACCGAAAACGCGAAAAGTACACAGACCAAGCGGCACTGTTGGCCGGAATTGACATCAAACATGTACTTAACCTTTTGATGGATAACAAAGGCAACTTATGGATTGGCACCTCTCACGAAGGGTTACTCAGGGTTGATTCTGATGAAAACGTCACACGATTCAAAAATGATGTTAATGACCCCGATTCTATCAGTGGCGACAGCATTTTGTCGTTGTTTCAAGACAAACTAGGCAGAATATGGGCGGGCACTAATGGCAATGGTGTTAATCGATATGACGAGGCACATCAGCGATTTGTCAAATACAATGGTAGCGCCGATAACCCAGATTCATTGAACAATAATGTGGTTACTGTGATATACCAAACCAAAGATTCAGTGATGTGGTTTGGTACGCCGAAGTCTCTTGAGGTATTAGATGACTCGTCAGGTAAATTCACCCACTATGGTGTTGTTGATGGCTTGGCCAACAGCAACATTAAAGGTTTGATTGAAGATGATTTTGGCGATGTGTGGGTAAGCACCGGTAAAGGTTTATCTCAATTCAAACGCACTCAAGGGCATTTTTTCAATTTCAGTGTTAAAGACAGTCTGAGCAGTAACGATTTTTTGCTTCGTTCAGCGACTATGGGCCCACAAAATAAGTTGTATTTTGGCAACCATAACGGTTTTCACGAAGTGCAGCCGAGCGAGGTAGAGGTTAACAATCATTTACCAACAACGGTGATCACCGATGTTTGGATTGATAACGAACGGGTTGAACGATTTGGTTTTGACGCCACCCAACCGTTGGTTTTAGATTATCGGGTGAAAAGTCTGCGGTTGCAGTTCGCTGCACTGGATTTTCAGGCGCCGGGCAAAAACCTTTACCGCCACCGCCTCGACGGCTTTGTGCAAGGTTGGACTGAACCAGACAATAACCGTACGGTGACATATACCAGTTTGAATCCGGGTAAATATACTTTTGAAGTTAAAGGCAGTAATAATTCAAACCAATGGAACCCTCAAGGTGCCTCTGTGCAAATTATTATCGAGTCGCCGTGGTGGACTTGGTGGTGGGTAAGAACCCTAATGGTGGCATTGGCGGCAGCGCTAATGTATGGCTGGTATCAATACCGACTGACTGTTATGGCCGTGCAAGAAGCTCAGCTTAAACGAGAAGTTGCATTAAGAACTAAAGAGATCAGCGCGCAAAAAGATGCCCTAATGAGTGCGCATGAACAGCTTAACGAACGTTCTTTGGCGCTCAAAGACTCTAACCAAGAGCTGTCACAAACCCTCAAAAGAACGGCGGAATATCAAGATCAGCTGGTCGAAAAAGAAAAAATGGCGGCCCTTGGCAAAATGGTCGCGGGTATTTCTCATGAAATCAATACACCCATTGGCTTAGGCGTGACCGCAACCACATTGATGCAAGATAGACTTTCTAGCCTTAAAAAGCTGTTTGACGACAAAAAACTCAGTGCTAATCGATTGCAAAAGTATCTTGATGAGGCAGACGAAAGTCTTGGTATTATCTTTCGTAACCTTGACCGTGCAGCAGAACTTATCAGCGGTTTTAAACAGGTGTCGGTAGACCAATCAAGTGATGAAAGGCGCACCTTCGAAATGGCATTGGTGATAGATGAGGTGCTGATCTCTCTCAAACCAGAGCTAAAAAGAGTCAAACATAAAGTGATTGTGCAGTGTTCGCGCGACATCGTCATAAAAAGCAAACCCGGTGCCGTTGGGCAGATTTTGATTAATCTTATCAACAATTCACTGATCCATGCCTTCGATGGCATTGAAGCGGGTGAAATGACCATTAATATTGAGCTCAACGGTACTAACTGTGAAATGACATACAGTGACAATGGTAACGGTGTGGCTGCTGGTATAGAGCACCGTATTTTCGAGCCCTTTGCCACAACCAGAAGAGGTTCTGGCGGGTCTGGCTTAGGTATGCATTTGGTGTATAACCTCGCGACTCAAGCCCTTAGTGGCACCATCGCCTTAAATAGTGATACCCAACAAGGTATTGAAGTCGAAATGGTCTTTCCAATATCATCGCGCAAAAAACCACGAAAATCTCTTGAGGAACTGACCAGTGGATAGTTATTGGCTTTAAAGCCAATAACCTGTCACAAGCTCAGCGCCACAAAAAGCGCTTAGCGCTCAAATTTAATTGATAGTTCAATAGACGAAATCGTCTTCTCAATCCCTTCAATGGCACCAATCGTGTCGAGAACATCGTCAATCTTGCCGGGGGTTTCGGCCTGAACTGTCGCAATCAAATCGTAAATCCCACTGATGCTGCGCAGCGAGCATACATCTTCAATACGGCTGATAGCCGCGACAACTTGCTTGTTAAGTTTTTGCCGGGTTTTAATTGTTACCCACGCTTTTATCAGGCGTTTCTCATACTCGTTGTCGAGTTTCACCGTATACCCGGCGATGATGCCTTGATTTTCTAACTTGTGAATACGCTCTTGAACGGCTGTGCGTGATAAGTTGAGTTTGCGAGCCAATGAAGAGGTTGATTCGCGAGCATTAGCGGTAAGTAACTTTAACAGGTGCTGATTTTTCTCATCCACTAGTTAATATGCCTGATATGTTGGTTGATATCACTGATATTAGCAGTAAAAACGGCAGTTTTACAGTTTCATTCCGACACCTGTATTGACTAAAATAGCGTCAGTAAAACGATTCAGGAAACATAGCAGCTAAGCGGTTAAAGCGTGAGAATAGCGCTGTAAACGCAAGAGGACTTTATTGATGGCAATTGTAAAAGCAGATATTAAAACCGTAAGACTATTCGAAGCGATGTGGCAGGATTATCTCGAATTAAATCCTGATGCGCAAAACATTTACGCGCTATTTGGTGGCGCTGGGCAGGTGATTAACGATCATATTGCACTGCGTACATTCAACTTGCCCGAGGTTAATATCGAAAAGCTAGCGCGGCCTTTATTGGCTGGTGGTTACGTCGAAGCGGCTAGCTATGAGTTTGAGCAAAAGAAACTCAAAGCAAAACATTTTAAACACCCTGACCCATTAATGCCCAAAGTTTTTATCAGCGAATTACTGGTAGAGCAATTTTCTAAAGAACTGCAAGACGCCGTTGCCGATTTGGTCGCTCAAGTGAAACCACAAGTAGTAAATGCCGACAACTTTTTGCATTGCGGCAAACCTTGGCAAATTAGCTTTTCGACCTATCGAAAGTTGTTGGCCGAAAGTGAATATGCTGCTTGGGTTGGCGCATTTGGTTTTCGCCCTAACCACTTTACGGTGTCGATTAACCATCTAAAACAGTTTGATTGTATTGACGAGGTGAACCAATTGTTGCTCGACAATGGTTTTAGGCTCAATAGCGTCAATGGGTTGGTGAAAGGCTCAGGGCTGATTGGATTACAACAATCATCTACACTGGCTAATATGGTTGATGTGACGTTCACTGACTTTACCGTCAAAATACCTAGTTGTTTCTACGAATTCGCGTTGCGCCATAAGGTCAATGGTGAGCTATTTGAGGGCTTTGTCGCCGATTCTGCTGACAAAATCTTCGAAAGTACGGATGTTAAGTTTGCTTAAACACAGTTCAAAGTAGTGAGATGTAACAAAGGGGCTAAAATTAGCCCCATTTTTTTGACGTCCAAGGATGGACTAATGTCGCGGTTTCATGGATTAAAAGGAGCGATGACGTCCAAGGATGGACTAATGTCGCGGTTTCATGGATTAAAAGGAGCTATCGGCTGAACACCAGCAGACTTTGTGGTTTAATGAGCTGATAATTCATGACTAAGGAAACATAATGCGTTTAACTGTTTATCTTTCAGGCGAGATCCACACCGATTGGCGAGAAGAAATTAAGCAAGGGGCTGCGGCTCACGGGCTCGATATTTTATTTACGTCGGCCGTCACCGATCACGAAGCTAGCGATGCAGCGGGCGACCACCTTGGCGATGAAGACAAGCAATTTTGGCGTGATCATAAATCGGCCAAGGTTAATTCGATTAGAACCAAAACGCTTATCCAAAACTGCGATGTTGCTGTTGTGCGCTTTGGCGATAAATATAAGCAGTGGAACGCTGCGTTTGATGCAGGAATTTGCGCTGCTTTAAACAAGCCTTATATCACTTTGCACGATGAGGCGATAATTCACCCACTCAAAGAAGTCGACGCACAAGCCATGGCGTGGGCAACAACCACAAAGCAGGTCGTTGAGGTTTTGGTTAATGTTTGCAAATAAAGTGATGATGGTACGGCCAGTTGATTTTGCTTTTAACAGCGAAACGGGCGAAGACAATGAGTTTCAACAACACATGGATTTGTCGGCTGAGCAAATTCGTGAAAGCGCCCTAACGGAGTTTTCGAACGCCGTTGAACACCTTAAATCACTCGATATTGAGGTGATGGTGCTCGAAGGCGCTGCTAAACCCCAAAATACGCCCGATGCGGTCTTTCCCAATAACTGGTTTGCGACTGATGCCAAAGGCAACATCTATCTATTTCCGATGAAAACTGTAAATCGTCGCCGCGAAGTTCGCCTTGATGAAGTAAGCCAGCTACTACAACGCGGTGGTGTTAGCGCTGTTGGCATTATTAACGTTGAACAAGACGAGCTTATCTTGGAAGGAACCGGTGCGATTGTCTTCGATCATGCCAATAAACTGGCCTATGGGGCCTTGTCTGAACGTTGTCACGAATCTTTACTTAATCAGTTTTGCCAACAAATAGGTTATCAGCCGGTGAGTTATTCAACGCGTTCATCGAGCGGCAATCCTATTTATCACACCAATGTTGTGATGAGTGTTGGCGAAGATTTTGTGGTGGCTTGTGTTGAAAGTATTGTCCAGAGCGACAGACAACGCTTTGTCGATACAGTGAAAAACAGTGGTAAAACCTTGGTCGAAATAAGTCTAGAACAGATGGAGCAACATTATTGTGGCAATATTTTAGAGTTGCATAGCCGTTCGGGTCAGCGAGTTTTAGCTCTGTCGCAACGGGCATGGGCGGGGTTTACTGAACAACAGCAGGCATTTTTTGAGTCTCGTATGACCATCTGTGCCAACGATATTACCACCATTGAAACCATAGGCGGCGGCAGTATGCGCTGTATGTTGGCAGAAGTCTTTAATCCTGCTGGCTAGTGATGAAATGGCTGGTTTGTATTATAAATAGGCAGTCAAACCGCATAAGCCATCTTTTTGCTAATTAATGTTGTACATCGCCTCATTTGCTTGTATAAATACTCCAAATCTAGCGTCTGTAGCTCAGCTGGATAGAGCAACGGCCTTCGAAGCCGTTGGTCGTAGGTTCGAATCCTACCAGACGCGCCATTTTCTTTGCTGATTTCATCTACGCAATTAAAATGAAAGGCCAATTCTCGGTCGAAATAAAACGCCAAGTCTCTACTGCCAAAAATCTATTTTATATTTACAATCTTTTGCTTTTGAAGTTCCCTGTGTCCTTTGTGCCCTCTGCGGTTAAAGCTTCTGGTTTTTATTCCTTAAAAGAATGATTACCACAGAGGTCGCAGAGTACGCAGAGGAAAGAAAAAACAACAAAACAAAATTTTCACTTTCACTGTTTTAAATCATGATCCCCCATCCAACTTTTGTTATTATCTACCCCAATTGCGCAGCATTCATCGTATTTATCTCTAAGGACTCTCATGTCGACAAAACCTATCCGCATCGCCACCCGTAAAAGTGCCTTGGCTTTATGGCAGGCCGAATTTGTTAAAGCCAAACTTGAAGAGAAACATCCGGGCATTTGTGTTGAACTGGTGCCGATGTCGACCAAAGGTGATCGCATTTTAGACACGCCACTGGCCAAAATTGGCGGCAAAGGATTGTTTGTAAAAGAGCTTGAAAATGCAATGCTTGAAGACCGCGCTGATATTGCCGTTCATTCGATGAAAGACGTGCCGGTGGGCTTTCCTGAAGGGTTGATACTGCACACCATTTGCGAACGCGAAGACCCCCGTGATGCTTTTGTTTCAAACCAATACAAAACACTGGCAGAATTACCGCAAAACTCGGTTGTTGGCACATCTAGCCTACGACGCCAATGCCAAATACGACAAATGCGCCCCGACTTGCAAATTAAAGACCTGCGCGGCAACGTCAATACCCGCTTAGCTAAGCTCGATAATGGTGAATATGACGCCATTATTCTTGCCGCCGCCGGACTTATCCGCCTCGAAATGCCACAACGTATTGCCGAATATATTGAGCCAGAAGTTTCACTGCCAGCCAACGGCCAAGGCGCTGTAGGTATTGAGTGCCGCGAAGATGACGAACATGTAAAAGGTTTATTGAATGCCTTAGAGCATGAGCAAACTCGTTACCGCGTGGTGGCCGAAAGGGCGATGAACCGACACCTAGAAGGCGGTTGTCAGGTGCCAATAGGTGCTTATGCAGTGCTTGATGGTGAGCAAATTTGGTTACGTGGGTTGGTTGGCTCTACCGATGGCAAACAAATACTCCGTGATGAAGTTTCGGGTAACGTCGCCAATGCTGAAGCGTTAGGCATCGAACTGGCGAAAAAACTGCTGGCACAGGGTGCTAAAACGATTCTTGATGAGGTTTATTCGCAAAGCTGATGCGAGTGCTGGTAACTAGGCCCGAAGGTAAAGGCGAAGCTTTGTCGGCACTGCTTGAAACAGTTGCACAGAGTGTTCACCATCAGCCAATTATTCAGATCACCGCCACAGGAGATGTTGCAGACTTGCCTAGACGCTGGGATGAGCAAAATATTGATATGCTCATATTTGTCAGTGGTTTTGCAGTAGAGCACTTTATTTGTGGATTAAAAACCCCATTATTATTAGACAGCAGTAAGGTAACATTGGTGGCCGTAGGCCGCTCTACAGCAGATAAACTAAGGCAATGGACGTCAAAAACAGTGATTTGTCCAAGCCTTGAAACCTCTGAAGGGTTGCTGGCCTTGCCATCAATGCAAAAGGCAGCCGTTCAGGGCAGTAATATCGTTATTGTTCGCGGTGTTGGTGGTCGCGAATTACTGGCTGAAGAATTACAATCACGACAGGCATTGGTTGACTATTGGCAGCTTTATCAACGGGTTCCAGTGACAGGGCAGGGTAACAAGTGGTTTGTCCAGTGGCAATCGGCGCAGATAAATTGTATTGTGGTCACCAGCGTTGCGATATTGACCACGATCTTCGAACAACTGCCTGATAAGGCTCAAGACTGGTTAGCTTCCCTAGGCTGGATTGTGCCAAGCGAGCGCATTGCGGCGAAAGCACAAGCATTGGGTATTGACCCAAAACAAATATATGATGCCAAAGGGGCCTCAAACGAGGCGGTTTTGGCACAACTCAAGCGTATAATCGAGAAGCAATATGTCAAATAATCAGACACCCAAACACGGCGCTTCGGGCACTGAACTTGAAACTAAGCCCGAATTAGCTGAACAAGACATGACCAAAGTCGAAAAGCTTGAAACGTCAGGTAAAACAGACGAATCTGTCGACAACATCACCGAAAATGCCACTTTTGAACAGAAAAATGCCCCTCAAGAGCAAAAACAAGCCGCTAGAAAAGTCAAAAAAGTCAAAAAAGGCGGTGGGTTTGTTGGTTGGTTGGCGCTGTTGTTTTCATTAACTGCATTAACCTCTATAGGCGGAGCCTATTGGTTTTGGCTAGAAAACCAAGCGCTGAACCAACAAAAAGTTTTGCAGTGGCAAGTCGAACAGGCTGCTAAATTTGAGCTATTTGAACAGCAACTGGCAAAACAGCTCGCCGACCAGCTAGCCAGCAATAAAAGCCAAATGCAAACCGCTCAGCAGCAGGCCGAACAAGGTGTAACCCAAAGGTTAAGTGTCATGGATACTCGCCTTGGCGAAGTTTCTGGCCGCCAACCTAACGATTGGACCTTGGCAGAAGCCAGCTATTTGGTGAGAATTGCCGGACGTAAGCTGTGGCTTGAAGATGACATTGATACGGCGCAAAGCTTATTGGTCGCTGCCGATTTACGCGTGGCTGAACTGAGCGACCCTAGCCTATATCCACTGCGTGCCAGTATCGCCGAAGATATTGCGGCATTAAGAGCATTGCCTAACCCCCGTGTTACCGACATACATTTAAATTTGTCAGGTTTAATTGCAAATATCGATAATTTAACGATTAACACCATTGAGATTTACACCGACAAACTCTTACCAGAAAATGCAGTGAACGCCAATACAGGAACGACAGTCGAAGAACCATCAATGCTTGATACGTTTTTGAACTCGATGGATGCGATGGCTTCTAAGATGTTTTATGTCAATCATGGTGCGGCCGAGGGGGATATTCAGCCCCTTAAAATGCCAAGACAACAGTGGTATTTAAGGGCCAACTTAAAGATGGCTTTATTGCAAGCGCAAGTGGCGATTCTGAGTCGCGATGAAGTCGTATTTAGAGATACAATCTCAAGGGCAATAGAATGGATAGGATTGTTTAAACAAACAGACAGCGCTGTGCAGGCCGCCACTTTGACGTTAACTAGTTTATTAAAAGACCCGATTAAGGCCGATTATCCGAAGCAGTTTGTTAGTCAAAAAGTGTTGGCCAGACTTATTCAAGAGCGACTGGGCAAAGCGGCTTCTTTAGCTGAACAGACGGCGCCGGTTAAGGCCGAACCTGTGAAAGCTCAGCCAGTTAAACCAGTGCCTGAGGCGAAGGGAGACACCCTATGAGGCCTTATATTCCACTGATTTTGCTTGTATTGCTGGGTTGCTTTGCTGTTTTTGCAGGCTCTTATGTTTTTAAAGAACAAGGTTATGTGCTGTTTTCATACGGCAAGTATTATGTTGAAGCAACCTTGATGACTGTGATGTTAATGCTGGTGTTATTGTGGTTTGTCGAGCGGGTGTTTATATGGCTATTTAAAAAAGTTTGGGGACTGCGTAGCGCCACCAAAATGCACTTTTTTACCAAGGGCGAACACAAAGCGCAATTGGCTTTGCATCAAGGGCTTACCGCATTTTTGCTTAAAGATTGGCAGCGCGCCGAAAAGTTAATTAGCGAGTCAGGCAAGCGCAGTGGTTTACTACAAACCAAACCTTTGTTTGGTGCCATTGCAAGCGATGCCATGGGCGATGAAGATAAAGTGTTGGCCTATTTGGCCACGTTAGAGGCCTCAGACAACGACAGTGTCATACTCAAAGCCGAGTTACTTATAAGGCAAGGTGAGGCCGACCAAGCATTTGAACTGATTAAGCCACTTTACGACAAACATAGCAAAGATGATGCAATCATGCGTCTTTATGTGCGTATTTTACGACAAACAGAAGGTTGGGCTGCATTGCTGACTTTGTTACCTAAGATAGACAAACGAAAGTTATATGATGACAACGGTTATCTGCAATTGGCTGCGATGGTAATACACAATGCGCTTAACCAAACGGCTAATTCGCAGTCAGTTGAAGCTGTTGAACAACAATGGAAACAAATCCCCGGTAAACTTAAACAACACAGTTTTGCTATTAGTGCTCATGTGGCTGTACTTGCTGCCAATGGCCAGCAAGAACAAGCGCAAACTTTGCTGTTAAAAGCGTTGAAAAAAGGGCAAATTGAAGACTACTTGCCACTATTTCGTACATTAAAGCTGTCTCAACCATTACCAGTAAATCAATACTTGCAAAGTAAGCTTAAAGACGATGAAGACAACCCACATTTGTTGTGTGCTCTGGGTCATTTGGCATCTAATAATGGCGATTATTCGTTGGCAGGCAAGGCACTGGGCAAAGCCGCACCATCATCAGTTGCCGATTTGAATGTATTGGCCAATGCTTACAGTCAAACAGGACAACATGCAAATGCCGTGGCGGTTTATCAAAAGCTCAATAAACAGTAGAACTGGCGGTATTATGGGTTGGCGAATTGGCGAGGTTTCAACCATACTTGGCTAAATTGTTGAGGTTATGAAGTGTCAATCATATTAAAAATCATAACCAGAGTACTGTTGGAGCTATGCTAAATATTATGTTGAAGAAATCACTGTTGTCGGCCCTTGTGGTTGGAGTGTTATCCGGTTGTTCTGGCGAAAGCGAAGGCGAACAACCAGCGGCCGAAAAAGTCGATGATCATCCTGCCACTAGTAGTTTTAATGAATCTACCAAACCTAAAAAAATTGCCAGTAAACCCTGCTCAAAATATAACCTTAAATTTTATGAAGGGGATGAGCGGGAGTTTAACAAAAACCTTATTCGTTTAGGCCAAGATAGAAGTGATGCCAAAATCGAGATTAATGGCAGGCAAGTCGCTATTTTAGGCTTTCGTGGTCAGGCAGAAGAGTACATCAATTACTCGATGTATCGTGGTATTAGTCATGATAAAAAAATCGAAAAAAACGGCGCTAGCTTGTCAGTCATAACAGAAACCCAAATCATCATTTGCTTTAGAAAAAACGTCATTGCGGTTAAGCAATTAATTGAGAATGTTAGGGCTCGTGGTGCATTAACAAAATCACAGAGCTTAACCAAACAGTGGATCTGGACAGTTGAAGAGTGATATTTGTTATCGAATAGCAACTATAGACAACGCTGCACGCGACAAAGGCATAATCCGTATGCTTTGGACTTTAGCCAAAGCGCTGGATTAACTCAAACGACTAACCTCAAAAAACCTATTCAAGCCCGGTCATTCGACCGTAAAAACTGGCACCAATCTGCTTCTTCTAAAGTGACCTCTGGCGCCCAAGCTTGACATACCATGTCAACACGCGTATATTTTTCTTAGTTATCTGATGCATCTATCAGTAGACACGACAAGGAGAAATTATGTTTGATTTAGCTGGACCTGTATCAATTTGGGCATTAGTGGGCGTTATACTAATGGCCGCTGAACTGATTATTCCTGGTGGCATAGTCATCTTTTTAGGTGGGGCTTGTTTGATTGTTGCTGGTGCTTTGCAATTGGGCTTTATCAGTGGCTGGATGGTCGCGATGACTACATGGTTTATCACCTCAATCGTATTGTTGCTGTCTTTTCGTAATGTGACTCAAAAAATAGTTGGCGGCGATGTGAGCAAAGCCAATACCGAAGAAGACATGGAGATTTACGGTAAGAACGCTAAAGTTATTGAAACCATTGGCCCGGGCGAAAAAACCGGTCGCATTGAATTTCAAGATACCACTTGGATGGCCCTTGCCGATGGCGGTGTTATTGAACCCGGCGAAACTGTCACCATCATCTGTCACGACAACATTTCTTTGGTGGTTGAAAAAACTGCCGCACTTGCAACGTAAAACCTCATCTAATCAACTACTATAATCACCACGTATAAACCAACTCGTACAACGACCACAGCCAAACTGGGCTTTGGTCGTGCGCAAAATTCATAAAATAATATTGAGGAAGGATTAAATGCTGTTCATAACTATCACCATATCGCTGTTAGTCATACTGTTTATTCTCTACAAACTTTTGCTCGTAGTGCCCATGCGGGAGGTCAACGTAATTGAGCGTTTGGGCAAGTTCCGTGCGGTATTGCAGCCGGGTTTTCACTTTCTAATTCCATTCTTTGACCGAGTCGCTTATGCGCACGATACTCGTGAACAGGTGCTTGACGTGCCTATGCAAAGTTGTATATCTAAAGACAACATTCAAATTGAAGTAGACGGTTTGGTTTACCTCAAAGTAATGGATGGTCAAAAGGCCAGTTACGGCATTGAAGATTATCGGCGAGCGGCGGTTAATCTAGCGCAAACCACCATGCGCTCAGAGATTGGTAAACTCACTTTAAGCCAAACGTTTTCAGAGCGAGATTCGCTTAACGAATCGATTGTTCGAGAAATCGACGTTGCCTCTAATCCGTGGGGCATCAAAGTGTTGCGTTACGAAATCAAAAATATCACGCCATCACTACACGTTATTCATACCCTAGAAAAGCAAATGGAAGCCGAGCGAACCAAGCGGGCTGAGATCACTTTGGCTACGGCCGAAAAAGAAGCCAAAATTAACCTGTCGCAAGGTGAAAGAACCGAAGCGATTAATATCTCGGAAGGCGAAAAGCTTAAGAAAATCAACGAAGCCAAAGGTAAGGGCTTAGAGATCACCATTATTGCCGATGCCAAAGCGCAGGGCATGTTGTTGATATCAGAGGCGATTGGTAATGTTGGCGGCACCGATGCGATGAACATGATGCTCAAAGAGCAGTTTATCGACCAAATCGGCGATATCATGCAAAATGCCGATGTGTCGGTGGTGCCTAAAGAAATGGCACAGCTTGAAGGATTTTTTGAAGGTATGAACCAAGTGACTAACTCGATACAGGGAGCCAAATAATGAAAGATTTAGCTAATGAACTCGGTACCAATCCACTAGAAATGTTTGCCATGATAATTTGGGGCATGCTGTTTTTGGTTTTCATCATTAAATTGTTTCAGTCAATTCGGTTGGTTGCTACCAAGCAGGCCTATATTGTTGAGCGCCTTGGTAAATACCACGGCACCTTAGAGCCGGGTTTTCATGCTTTAATCCCTTTTCTCGATAAGGTCGCTTATATTCATGATTTAAAAGAAGAGTCTATAGATGTACCGCCACAAGAATGTTTCTCACGCGATGAGGTAAATATTGAAGTCGATGGCGTTATTTATATTTCGGTGGTAGACCCTGTTAGGGCCAGTTATGGCATCACCGACTACCGTTTTGCGGCGATGCAGTTGGCGCAAACCACTACCCGTTCGGTGATTGGCACGCTAGATTTAGACCGCACATTTGAAGAGCGTGATGTCATTAGTGCAAAAGTGGTTGAGGTTTTAGACAAAGCAGGCGAAACTTGGGGTATTAGAGTGCACCGCTACGAAATTAAAAACCTGACGCCACCAGAAACCGTAAAAAATGCAATGGAAATGCAAGTGAATGCCGAACGAAATCGCCGTGCATTATTGGCCAAGAGTGAAGGCGACAAGCAGAGTAAAATCAATCGCTCTGAGGGTGTTAAAGCCGAAATGATCAACTGGTCAGAAGGTGAAATGCAACGTCAAATCAACGAAGCCGAAGGTAAGGCCGAAGAGATTTTAACCATTGCCACCGCAACCGCCAATTCGATAAGCAAAATGGCCAATGCCATCAGCGCGCCGGGCGGACAAAGTGCATTGCGCGTGCAGTTAGGTGAGCGGTATCTCAAGCAGCTTAAAGGATTGAGCACCAAAGGCACCAAAGTGGTGTTACCGGGTAATCTGATGGACTTTGAGCACTGGATGAATAGTGTTGGCTTACAGAACGACAAGAAGTAAATCGTAAAAGGGCAGGCTTGCGAGTTTGCCCTTTAATTCAATTTTTTATAACACAAAGATAAAATCATGAAAATCTTGCAAAGCCTTTGTTTCATCTTATTTTCCCTCGTTTCTATCTCTTCTATGGCCACCGATTTAAAAGTCGGCGATATGGCGCCCGACTTCAGCCTTGAAGCCACCGATGGCAAAACTTATAAGTTATCTGATTTTAGAGGCAAAAAAGCGGTTGTCGTTGCTTGGTTTCCAATGGCTTATACCCGGGGTTGTACCATCGAATGCAAATCGTTGGCCGACAACGGACATTTGATCAAAAAGTTTGATGTGAGCTATTTTATGGCAAGTGTTGACCCTATCGATAAAAACCGGGGTTTTGCTAAAAAATACAAAGCTGATTTTCCGCTGTTGAGCGACCCGGATAAAACCACTGCCAAAAAATACGACATATTAAGCCTGTTTGGCGTGGCTAAAAGAGTCACGTTTTATATCGACATTAAAGGTAGAATTAGCCTTATTGACGAAGACGTGACACCAAAAAGTTCAGCTGAAGATATGGTTGCCAATCTTGAACGATTGGGCGTAGCCAAGTCTTAAAGCATTTCACGAAGTGCTGTTAATACAGCGCTTGTGTCAGGTTCTACCCCACGCCATAACGAAAAACTCTCTCCAGCCTGTTCGACCAACATACCCAAACCGTCGATTGTCGTTTTAACGCCTTGGTTTTTTGCCCATTGGTTAAATGGCGTGATGCCGTTCAAATAAACCATGTCGTAACAGACGGTATCGCTAGTTAAACATTCGCTGGGCAAGTTTGGTACATGACCCGACAGGCCAGCCGAAGTGGCATTGATAATGACGTCGAAGTTGTGTTTTTGCAGTTCGCTTAATGAGGTTGCACTGAAGTCTTTGTGATTGAAGTTGTCGACCAGATGTTGGGCTTTCTCAATCGTTCGATTACTAATCACCAATTGCGCTGGATTTTGGTCGAGCAAAGGTAGAATTACACCTCGTGCTGCACCGCCTGCACCGAGCAGTAAAATGTTGCTGCCTGCCAGTTTTACTTTGTTATTGAGTAAGTCTTTAACAAGCCCAATGCCATCGGTATTGTCGCCATGAATGTCGCCATTGTCGGCTTTAATTAAGGTGTTAACCGCCCCAGCTTTTTGCGCTCGTTCGCTGACTTTATCGCAAATTTCAAAAGCCTGTTCTTTGAATGGCACAGTGACATTTGCGCCTTTGCCAGCGCCTGAAAAAAACTCAGCTGTGGTTGTAGCAAAACCGTCAAGCGGTGCTTCAAGCGCTTGATACTCCAAAGTTTGTTGAGTTTGTTTTGCAAATTGCAGGTGAATAAACGGAGAGCGTGAATGGCCAATGGGATTGCCGAATACTGCGTAGTGATCCATAACAAATGAGCCTTAGGTGGTTTTGGCGTTATGATACAAGGTTTAAATTTTATGACAATCCCCAACATCGGCTGGCGAGGACGTCATATACGAATGCGTGCCCCTACGGCGAATCTTTAATCTTCGCCATCGAACCTTTTTAAAGCAAACAATTCCTCAACCGGCACTTTAAAATACGCTGCCATCTCTAGCGCGATAGACACCGAAGGCGTAAATGTTTCGGTTTCTATGGTGCTGATGGTTTTGCGTGATACGCCAATGGCTCTAGCCAAATCGGTTTGCGACATTTTGTGTTTGGCGCGAAACACCGGCACCTGATTGCTGACTTCGCTACCCATTCTTTGACTGCTCCGTTGATTTAGGTTCTGACTCAAATTCTGATTCAAGTTCTGGCTCTGGTTCTTCGCGCATTTCCCACCAGCCTATTGATCCCATTGCCATCATATAAACCCCGAAAGTCATGTCTACCGCGCTTTCATAACTCCATGGTGGGTTGTCATTTTTAACGAGCAATGACGCAAGTAAAAACATCAAAGAAATAAAACCAGCCCGGCTTTTGGCCAACATCATTGTTTTTTCGACGTAATCATCAATAAATGGTGATGTTGAATTTGGCACCTCTCCTTTTAGATAAAGATAAAACGCCATGAAAATCGGCAGTGCTAAACACCAGGCGAGTACTGAACTGGCGGGTTCGTTGAATGGGGCAACCAGCGCTTTGAGAAAAATCAACAGACCAAAAAAACAGGTTGGTACTGCGACCTTGGTTAGGGCATTAGCTTGTTCTTGTGCAGTCCACATACTCATAATAACTTCCTCTTTTTGAATGAGATAACAACTTAAGGTGTCACAATGTAACCTAAGGGTGTCATGTGTGCAAGCGTTTTGTTACCTTAGGGTGTCAATGAAGTCGTTTTGTACTTTTATAGGTGACATAGGGAGGGAAAAATAAAGCCCTCAAACTGCAAGTTGTGAGGGCTTTATAAATACCAAGAATAAGTTGTGGTTCAATGGCTAATTAATTCGTTACCACACTTATGCCGGGTGCCAACTCACACACCCCTTGTGCTAAATTTTGTTCGCTTGAACAAGTGACCAACGTGAGGTTTTTCGCGGGGTTCACCAATTGCCCTTGCCAAGCGCCGTTGGTGCCCAGTGTCATTTGAAAATAACCGAACGCATCATAGGTATCGCCGTTATTAGTCACCTGTGTATTGGTGGTTAACACGCTGGCGGCGAGGTTGTCGACGGTTACACTGGCTGTTGGACTCGGTTCACTGCCTGCCAATTCAACACCGCTTGAACCGACAATAATATTTGGCGGGCGACTACCTTGTTTGAAACTGACACTTTCGAATTTATGCATGTGGCCGGTTAACACCAGCTTTATGCCTTCGTCTAGCTTTTTACTTGGTTGTGCGTCAATCGCTTTTTGCATCATTTGATTGATGCAACTGTATGGACTGTTTGGGCTGCACGGCGTTGACTTGTCGCCGTCCATTGCTTCAACACCCCATATCGGACGGTGGGTGATTAACCAAGTGGGCTGTTGCAGTGGTTTAACTTTGGCATTTAAGTCTGTAAACACGTTTTTATAAACTTGATCAAAAGCGGTGCCAGTGAAAGCATCGCAAGCATTGGCAGAGTCGATTACCGCTACGTTCAGTTGTTTAAACTGCACAATATAATTGGGCACTTGCACCGAGTTTACTATTGCCCCTTTGTTGACTTGCACTGTAGGACAACTCATTTGCTGCTGCCCTTTAACAAGGTTTGAATTGGGATCGAGAAAATAGAAATAACCCGGACCTGCACGACTGCAAAGCTCGTGATTGCCTCGTGACACTATCCATGGTGCAGCGGCCATGAGTTCAGAAGATGACATAAACAAGTCATTTTGCCAGTACTGCCAGCTGTCGGGGCGGTTGCCATTCACTGCCGATTGGCTGTAAAACGGTCCGCCGGTTTGTTGACCACAATGATCAGAAGCGCTTAGGCTGTCTCCTGCATCGTATGTCCATTGCGGGGTTTGTGCCAATTCACCTTTGCTATTTTGCATGGTTAAAGCGATTTGTCCGCCAGTGCCACGATAGTTGTAATCACCCATGTGCAGCACAAGGTCGGGTTTGGCCTTTGCACCGTCGTTGGCCAACGATTGGAAAGGGTTGGCGGGTTGTCCTAAGGCGCATTCTGCGGTTTTGCAGCCAGTATCACCAAACACCTGAATGTTTTGTGGGTTAGATTTTGCCACTGCCAAAGCAATCGCCTTATCGGCAAAGTTCAGCTGGTAGGCTTGGTCGAATCCAATCAAAGCCTCACACACCATCACGGGGAATTGGGTGGGATTATCTCGGGTGATCATATTGACTGGGCTAGCGCTGCTGCCTACGGCTGAAACTGTTGGGCAAGTGAGGTTTGAATCGATAACGGTGCGGGCAATGGCAACGTTGTCGCCGGTGGGTGTTTGACCAAGAATGACATAACTGCCATATTGCTGGGCGCTGGTGGCTGCATCGACGCTTGCCAACGCAGGAGCGCCTGCTGTTAACGCTAGCGTAATCAAACCATGTTTGATAATTTTCATGGGTTTTCCTTTTGTTTTTATTTTATTTTGGGTTTATTGAATTGTAGCTCGTGGATTTATCCACGCTCTTTAATTTACGATTGAGGTAAATCCATGAACAATGAAAAGCTGCTCAACGGCTAGATAAACAGCTGGGCAGGCACACCAAAACGTTCAGAAAGTTTGCGAATATGTCCAAGGTTAAGCTGGCGGGTACCGTTCATAATCATTGAAACCATACTTTTACCACCAATTTCGTCTTTAAAATCAGTGGTATTCAGGCTATGTTGGTCCATTAAAACACTTAACATTGCCACGCCGCTGTCCATAGATTCGACCGCCATATCAAAAGCTTTGAACTCTTCAGCTTGGCTCTCCCAGCGCTCAATAGATACCGACAAAACGCTAATAAGTGACTTTTGTTGATCATAATCTTCAATTAATTCATCCATTAGGGCCAATGCAGCTTCATAGTCGGTTTGGTTGGCTATATGGGCGATAAATCCGGCCTGTTCGAACAGGTTGAATGCTTGTTTCTTAACGGCTTGAAAATTCATTGTTTGGCCTGCTTTGCATATTTTTTGCTGAGTTTGTCATAATCTGCATGGTTGGTGATATGTTTGACAAATAGCCGATTATCGGTGAAATCAATAAAGGCAATTAACCGTAAATTGTTGCCGCCAATATCAATAACCCACCATCTGTCTTTATACTTAAAATTATCAAGCGTTTTAAAAACAGCTTTTAACGCATCGGGAGTGTTGAAATTACCGGTTTTCAGTTTTTTGTATATTGCGTGAATTGCATTGGCGTCATTCGGGTAGTTTAATGCCGCATCAGTAAAAGGCTTTTTGGATATGACGTGCATTTCAAATCTTCATTAATGACATTACAAATAAGATAGCACGAAAAGAAAGGGTTCACCAGTTGTGAACTTATGACTCGAATCTACTCAAAAGGCAAAACAATCCTAGCAACAGCACCCTCGCAGTCTTGGCGATTCTCAAGCGTCAATCGCCCAAAATGATTACTCACAATTTGTTGCGACAGCATCAATCCAATACCCGAACCACTTGATTTAGTTGTATAGAATGGCACGAATAGATTGTCGGGATTGGCTATGCCGCAGCCTTGGTCGGTTATGGTTAGCACAAACTGTTTTTGCGCCGTCTTGGCTTCTATCACTATGGCAGCAGGCGTTTCGCTCATTGCATCATCGGCATTTTTTAGCAGGTTGATTAATACTTGTTGAATTTGGCCCGGGTCACAAAATACCTTTTCTTGCATGTCGCCTACTAATTCGAATTCTCTTTGCGCAAACAAGGCGGTGCAGTTGTCTATTAGTGATTTTATTACCACTGGCTGACGGTTTGGCGCGGGCAATTGGGCGATTTTGGTGTAGCTGGCGATGAATTGGATCATATGCTCGCAGCGGTTTTGGATGACACCTAATCCTTCAACAAAATTATCTGGCAGGTTGTGTTTGCCTGCATTGCGTAACATGGTTCGGCTAATGGTGCTGACAGGTGTCATTGAATTGTTAATTTCGTGGCTTATTACCCGCACCAACCTTTGCCATGCCGCCGATTCATTGTGGTGCAGCAGTTGGCCAACTTCGCTGAGCATGAGCAGGTGATTTTGTTTACCTTGGGTGATAAAACTGTCGCGCTGCACCAAAAACTCACCGCCGGGGCGACTGCCCGCAAGCCATTGTTCTTTGAGTAGAACGCTTTTGTCGTTAGTGGTTTGCATCAGTTGGGTTTGTAATTCGCCGTTGAGCTTAACCCCCAATAACCCTTGTGCCGCACGATTGCTGAAAATCATTTGCCCTTCATCGTTGGTGGCAATCAATGCGGCGTCCATGTGGTCTATCACTTGTTGAATAAGTAACTGGCTTTCGCGCAAAGCGACTGTTTGACTTTGCAACGTGATGGCCAGTTGATTGACTCGCTCAAGTAATGATTGAAAGTGAGTTGAGTATAGGTCTTTGCCTCTAAAGGTGTAATCGCCTTGAATCAGGGCTTCAAGCAAGTCACTTAGTATGCCCATTTGCTGGTGATGGCTGTTATTGATGCGATAAAAAACCAGAACTGACACCAGTAAATAAACACTTACGCACAAGGTAATAAGGTAGCCGTTTATGCCTGCGTTAATAGACAACACCACGATGAGTATTAATAACGGCACCGTTAACAGCAGATTGGGCCATAGGTGTTTGAAGCGTTTAAAGATCAAATTTGTCAGCCCGCCTGTACCAGCCGCTACGGCTGAGCCCTAATGATTTGGCTGTTTGACTGGCATTGCCTTTAAAGTACGTCATTCGACTAATGAGGGTGTTTTTTTCAATTTCGTCGAGGGTGAGTTTGTGGTCATCTATGGCTGGCGCATTGGGTGAGTTGGCCTGATTGGGCAGATTCAATTGTGCTGCGCAAATTGTTGGTTCTAAGCTGGTAAACAGTAACCGTTCCATCAAATGACTTAACTCTCGAACATTGCCCGGCCAGTGGTAAACCTGCAAGGCGGCTATGGCATCATCTGCTAGTGTTGGTGCAGTTTTGTTGTATTTGGCGGCGGCAGTAGATAAAAAGTGTTGGGCAAGGCCTTCTATGTCTTCAACGCGTTCTTTTAAACTTGGAATATGAATGGTCACTGTGTTGAGGCGATAAAACAAATCTTGCCTGAATTGATTGCTAGCAATCATATAGTCTAAATCGGCATTGGTTGCGCTGATGACCCGGGCGTTGGATTGCTGGGTTTTGCTCGACCCTACCTTTTCAAACTGTGACTCTTCGAGTACTCGCAATAATTTGGCCTGTTGGCCTAACTCAATATTGGCAATTTCATCTAAAAACAAAGTGCCGCCATCGGCTAACTCGAAGCGGCCAACCCGGCTGGTTTTTGCATCGGTAAAAGCGCCTTTAACATGACCAAACATTTCACTTTCGAATAAACTGCCGCTTAAAGCGCCCATATTCACCGCCACAAAACGCTGTTCACTGCGGGTTGAATGACTGTGAACATATTGTGCCAAAAGGCTTTTTCCGCTGCCATTCTCGCCTGTTAGCAGCACGCTCATGTCACTTTTTGCCAATTGTTTTAATTGGCTAAGGCAATGTTGCATACTGGGGCTGTGACTGTTGGGAAGTTTGTCGGGGTCTGTCGTTTGGGCTTTTAGCAGTTGGTTTTCTTCGTTTAAACAGCGCAGTTGCTGATCTTTTTGTGCGCTGACAATTTGGCTGTTAATGGCGTGCAGCAGTCGGTCGTCGTTCCACGGTTTTTGCAAAAAATCGTTGGCACCGAGTTTTAATGCATCAACGGCCAACTCTACGGTGGCCCAACCGGTCATCATAATGATAGGCAGCTGTTCGTCGAGTTGGCGCAGTTGTTTGATAAGCGTTAAACCCTCTTGCCCCGATGTGGTGTCGAGCCTGAAATTCATGTCGACTAATACCACATCAAAACTTTGCTGTTTGACCATAGCCAGCAAAGCCTCGGCGGTGGTGACCGATTGGATTTGAAAACCCTCGGTTTCGAGTAAAAATTTCAGGCCTGCGATTACGTTTATGTCGTCATCGCCGAGCAGTATTTTTCGGGGGGTCACGTTTGTCTCCTGGTTTTGGGTTTACGGCCAAGGTCAAAAGCTTCACACGGAGGCTCGGAGTTACACAGGTTCACGGAGGAAGATTAAAAACACAAAAAGAAGGAAAAGGATGTACTTGGCTTCGCCTTAAATCTATACGTTTGTGTCTTTGCTCTGTGAACCTCTGCGCCAGCGTTTCTACGTGTGAGGCTTTTGACTTTAAAAGGGTTGTTCTGGGAATATTCAATCAGCCCGAAGCGTCACCGCTGGTTCGTGTTCTATTGCTCGGCGGGTTGGAAAATACGCCGCCAAAGCCAAAATTAAGCTTAACACCAAACTGGTCAGCAGGGCGATAGTAATGTACATGCTCGCTTCTATTCGGTTGCCAATCAAGTTAGAGAAAACATAACAGGCAAGTGTATACACCAGTAAACCAATACTTAGACCAATCACCAGTGGGTGCATGTTACGTGTAAGAAACAATTTTATTATGGCTTTGTCTTTGGCACCAAGTGCACGGCGAATGCCAATCTCTTGGCTGCGTAACGCCACGCTACTAGCTGCCACACCATAAACACCCATTAAGGCCAAAAACAGTGAAAATAATCCGGCGAAAACAATCACTTTGGTGGTTAGCTCAATCAACTTGACAACATTGTTGCCAGTGCGACTTAAGTCACTTAAATTGACCAACAATGGTTTTATGTTTAATTGATGTACCACACGGTAAAAGTCTTCTTCACCTTGTTCAGCCTGTTCGGTGGTCTCTAAGGTAACCTGCAAGTCGTTTTGTGAATTTTGATAGTAACTAACAAGCACTTCGTCGTACTGGTCGACTTGTGCAAAAACGCCCTGACTGTTACCTCTCATATTGCTGATGACGCCAATCACTCGGTGCGGGAGCATTTTACCGTTGTGTTCAATGTCGAGCATTTTGTCTGTAGCGTTTTGCTGCGGCCAATAACGCTCGGCAAAAGATTGGCTGACTATGGCTACTCGGGCTGAGTCGAGGTTATCTTTGTGGTCGAAATCACGTCCTGCGATAATGCTGTGCTCAAAGAATTCACTATGGCCGCTGCTGGCGAAAATATCGACCTGCATCTGTTGCTCATCACTGCTTAGCTGTACGTTTTTAGGCCCTAGGTTTTCCATCATGCCAGCTTGCTCAATATTGGTTTGAGCGGTCAGTTGAGTCAGTAAGTTTTGTAAAAAGTCAGCTTTGTTATCGGTTGATGTTAGATCAAACACGGCCTTAAAACGGTTGGTATATTTATCGTTGGCAACTACGTCTATGGTTTTGTACATTAGAATTACGCCAAGGCTACCGCCGAGCATCAAACAGGCAATTAAGGTTACTTGTGTGGTGACTAAAATGCGTGATATTTTGCCTGCGTTACGACCCAAAGCGCCCCGGGTGCCGTCGCGAAGTACAGAGTTTATGTCCATATTCGCCGCCTTTACAGCAGGTATTAAGCAAGCGAAAACAAAAGTGATTGCCATAAACACCAACGCAACAGACAGGGTTTGCCAGTCCATTTGCCACGCAAACCAAAACGGCATACGGCCACCGCTACTGGCATGCATGGCTTTATCGAATACATCAATTAGCCAACCTGCGGCTAAAATCGCAAAAAAGCCACCGATCAGCGTCAATATGGCCCCTTCGCATACTAGCTGGCGAATGAGGCGGTTGTGTTTTGCGCCTAGCGCGCTGCGAATTGCACTTTCTTTTTGTCGTTCAATAGAACGGGCGAAAATAAGGTTGCCTGTATTAATGCACGCCATCAGTAAGATGATGGTGGCGATGCTTTGTAGGCCAAGAAACATTTCGCCGGCTGCGCCTTTCATGTGATGTTCGGGCAAAGATAGGTGATTAACCTGTACGTCTTCGAAGTCAGCTTGTTCTGATACGGTTAATGATTGGTAGGTGTAGGTAGACAGTTGGTCGCTCAATAGTTGATTTGCCCGTTCGGGGCTAACATTTGGCTGCAAGCGAGCCATGATACCAATGGGTGTTGAGCGGCCGGCTTCGCTGTTCATGAATGCTGAATTGATGGGCAGCCATAACTCGGCACTGGCCGGAAAGTGATAACCTTGGGGCATAACGGCGATGATTTGCACCGGGCGAGTATCAAGCGTCACATTTTTACCAATGACTTGTTCGTCGCCCGAAAACAACGTTTGCCACACTTTATAGCTTATCGCCACCACAGAATTGTTGGCAGGCTGTTCATCTTGAGGGGTAAAATTACGCCCAAGCAATGGGGCAAAACGGGTGAAATCAAAAAAGTTGCTGCTAACCCGCTCTACATACAAATCCATACCTATACCTTCGCTAGACAGTCGCGCATCTTCGCGGTAATTATAAGTGTGTTCGGCGTACAGAGTATCGAGCAATTGATTGTCAGCTAAGTCATTGTCGAGTTTGGCGATGTCAGGCCCCAATATTCGCTTGGCAGGATATTGCCCCTGCACTGAAAAAGTGACTATGGTGTTTCCTTCGGGCGTGTTCAGTGGTTTAAATGCCATGGTAGAGACAAAATTAAAGGTCAGCAGGCTAACGGTTAACCCGCCCATGAGTATAAAGCTGGTTAATACCGTGAATTTCGGCGATTTTGCCAGCAATCTAAGCGCATATCGTAAATCAAGTAAAAATCCCATGGTTATTCTCCTTAAGCGCTGATGGCAACAGGCGTGGTAACGCGGTCGCCCACCAATTGTCCGTCAAAAATATCAATTTGACGGCTGGCCCGCTCGCAAGTGCGCGGGTCGTGGGTGACCATGCAGATGGTCGAGCCACTCTGGTGCAGGTCGGCCAGGAGTCGGCGATCGCCGACGAGCAGGCGGAGCTCGGCGCCATCGAGGCGGAGAAGGTCGGCGTGATCGCCTCGGAGGTCAACGCCTTCGCGGCGCCGTGCCAGGCCGACCTCGCCGCCGCAGAGCCCGCGATT
>CALKGI010000311.1 GCA_938085045.1 uncultured Alteromonadaceae bacterium | reverse complement strand
GGACCAACCTCAAACGCCCGTTCACCGGGTGCTTGTTTATGCTCAAAGTACAATTTCTCGAGTTTGATTTGTTTAAACTCAGTAATTATTGGCGTAGCTGGAATTGTTGCCGATTCAGTCTGCTCAGCCTGTTCATTTTCGAGTGCTTTTTCAAGCATCAGCAAGTTATTGGCAGCGGTGTTTGCGGCAGCAAAGTTGGGTAAACCGCCCACTGCGGCACTAATAGGCCCTATCAAAAACAAGGTCGCCATAGTGACTTGAGTTATCATCGCAGGGTCTACATTCGACACCATAGGCACCAGAAAAATAATCGAGCCCAGCGCCAGATAAAATGAGGTTTGACTGGCGACAAAATCAGTTGAAAACAAGGTTTGTACGGTTTTTTTAGCTTGCGTAGCGTCTTTTGAATCTTGGCCAAAACCTATTTGCAATTCCTCGGCACGTGCACGGCTGAGTTTGATTTCTTTGAAACCGTCAAGTAAGTCACTAACTTTGGCCAGTAAACTGTTTTCTTTTTCATAGGCATAATAAAACTTTTCATCAATCAATTTTCGCCGCATCAGGTGGATAACCGCGCCGATACTAATACTGACGGCCACAATCAAAAATGCCGACATCGACAACCAAGCAACATAAAGCGCGGTAAAGATAACCAACACACTAGATTGGGCAACAATAACAAAGGTCGGAGCAGATTGTGAAATGGTTTGCATCTCTTTGCCCATCACCGAAAAAATCTGCTCGCGGCCAATCTTTTCGATAGTAGACAGTTCACAGCGGCGAATACGCCCAATTAAATCTCGGCGCAAGTGATCAATGGCATTTTCGACGTGGTGAGTGGCACGTATCATTAAACGTCGTTGTGTCATGGTATAAATCAGCAATACCAACAAAAACTCCACCATAAAATACAAGGTATGGCTTCGTTCAGGGTTATTGGATACATAAGCGGAGGCGACGTTGATCACAGCTAAGATCATCGCATTGGCCATGCCTGAAATACAACCGAGCACCAAAAAGGCACGTTTGTCGAGACGGTTTTCACGGCTAATTAAATCGAGAATGATCATAAAACGCAGGTCAACTTACAGGCCTTTTTGGGCACCTTTTTGCAGGGGCACAAATAATAGAGGGAAAATGGTAATGGGTTGGTCATAATCTTGTGTAATTAGGTTTTACCGGGTAGCGGGTTTAGACTCTCGTCGATTCGAAGCCAGTAAAATAATGCAAGACACTAAGGGTGTCAACAATAGGGCAATAATAAAGAAACCAAACGGACCGACAATGGTGTCTCTGCCCATCATCGCAATGATAATACACGCCAACAGATATATGATAATTAACATCCAAATCGCCCAGAGTTATTTTGTTGTAAATACGGGCTAATAAATTAGCCCGTGAATTAAGGGTGCTAGCTTAACTACCCAATTGGTAATCTGTCAATGGGTAAAAGCTGAGTTTACGCCTGACTAACCTGTTCATTTGCAGGTTCGCCGGCTTGCTCATTTACGACAACTTCATCAGAGTCGGCTGTGGTTTTATCTTTCTTGTATTTGGCTGCATAACCTTTAACTTGAGTTGTCATCGCCTTTATATCTACACTCAATAAACTGCCACCAGATTCAAAATGTTTAACAAACACAGTACCAACTGCATAAGTACTGGCTGCTGCCGTCACAGGCATGGTCACCAGCGATATAGCGGTGCCAAACACAGGTATACCTTTAAGCATACTAGACATCCCCGCACGGCCAACGGTTTGAGGGAATGAACCACTGATTAGTGCGCTGAGTGTTGAACGAATTTTGTTGTTTGAGTATGACAGGCCATAAACCTTAGCGATTTCGTGGAGCATTTTCATGTGGGTACCGGTCAGGGCTAACAAATCAAGTCCGGGCACTGGAATGAAACCTACGGCAAACGACCATTTGGCGTATTTGTCGACAACAGCACGGGCGGCATCGGCGCGGTCTTCTGGTGCAATTGATGCCTGTGCAAGTTCAGCTTGTTCGACATGTTCAGGCTCAACGTCAATCGCTTCAGATTGCTCGACCTCAGGCTCTGCTTTTATGGTGGCCGCTTTAATGGTTGATTTGGCGGTGGCAGACTTTTCGGCTTTTTCTTTACTCATCATCAATCCCCTGTTTCATTCATGTGGTTAATACCTCCTAATTGTATGATTTTCAATCAATTAGTGGTCCTTTATGTTCCCAGACTAGTTGAGCGCATGTTAGATGTCAAGGCAATTTAAAGGCCCTTATCAATGTATCTGAATCGACATCTAATCGGTTGTTATTTGGTGAAAAATAGTGCTGGATTAGTCACCAGTTAATCAAAAAAATAGGCCTAATAAAAACAGAAAAAATGCCCAACCTGAGAGTTATTGCCCAACAAAAAAAACAATCAGCTCAAAACTTGCACAGTAAAAAACCCTCTGCTAGGGTTAAAAACAGACCAAAGAAAAAGCAACAAAATACCCCAAGCAGTAAAGCGCACATGCTGTAGAAACCGCGCAAGGAAGTCATTAATCACTTAAAAGGAATTAGCCATGAGCCTAATCTACCACCCCCAAACACGTGTGTTAAAAGTTTGTCATTCACAAAACAGTTCACGTACTCTCCATTCATTAAGAAACAAAGCTGGTTTTACCCTAATCGATTCGTTAATTGTCATCGCCATTTTGGCGATGACCATGGGATTCGGCTGGCCCTCTTTACAATCAACCCTAGCGGAATCTCGAACTGAGATGTACATGAAAACCCTATCAAGAGACATTTTGTATATGCGGGTATACGCCATCAACCATGGCACTCCGGTTACCCTGTGCCCACTCAAAGGGGGTAAATGCATTAAAGATTGGCAAGAAAAAATCAGTGTATTTATCGATTACAACATGGACAGAAAAATGGGTGGCAAAGACAAACTGCTCAAATTGCTGGATGACCCCCGCAAAGGCGATTATTTCAGCTACCCACGTATTGGCTTAACATTTCGCAGCGATGGTTCTATCAACGGCTTTCAGTCAGGCACATTTAGATATTGCCCAGTAGAAAAAAACAGTTTGATGTCAAAAGGGCTGGTGGTTAATCAGGCGGGTCGCCCGAGATATCGGCAGAATAAGGTGAAGTGTAAATAAAAGAGCTAAAAAAAAGGGCAACCGCTAGGGAGCCCTTTTCAAAGGTTGGTTTGAATTACAAACCGAAAGCGTCGTAACAACCGCGCTCTTGATACCAATAAGGCGTATGCAAGAACTCAACTCTAGCATCACCCGCTTGAGTTTTACTTGTCCACGAACCTACCCAGTTGTATGGGTCAGCTTCGTTATAGATGACTTCAATATGAACAACTTCGTCAACGCCGCTCGCTTCATCTGTGGCATAGTTAATCTTAATTTTGCCTTGTTTGTTTTTAATCGCACCCCAGACAAAGTTATTGCTGTTAATGTCGGTAGGTTGACCAACAAATTTAGTGCCTTTCGCTTTAATACACATGGTTTCGAACAATTCATAATCGAAAGCACCGTCACCTGGCGTGTAGTCACGCATGATAACCCACGTGCCATACTCTTTTTGTTCAGCTCTGTATGGCAGAGTCATAAGTGTATCGTTAGTCTCAAACGAGTCGGTGGTATCTAAAGACTCAAGCGTGCCTAATGAATCTTCTGCACCAATTGACTCAAGCGTGCCCAAAGAATCTTCTGCACCAATTGACTCAAGAGTGCCCAAAGAATCTTCTGCACCAATTGACTCAAGTGTACCTAAAGAATCTTCTGCACCAATTGACTCAAGAGTACCTAAAGAATCTTCTGCGCCAATTGACTCAAGTGTGCCTAAAGAGTCTTCTGCACCAATTGATTCAAGTGTGCCCAAAGAATCTTCAGCACCAATAGACTCAAGTGTGCCCAAAGAATCTTCTGTACCAATTGATTCAAGTGTGCCTAAAGAATCTTCTGCGCTTATTGGATCAGCAGTTGTTACATTGCCAAGTCTTGCAAAAGGATTTGCTTTTTCTGCAACTTCCATTCGTGCCTTTGCAGTTACAGCTGTTGACTCTGTTACCTGAGCGTGTGCGCCAAGGCTGGCAGCTGCCAGAGCTATACCGGGTAATACGGCACCAATACTAAATTTCATACGTCTTCTCCATTTCTATCGATTAATCAGTTTTGTCGGTTAATAAAGTAAGTTAATTTGTTTTGCTGGTTAATAAGCCAGTTAAAGTTTTCAAACAATCATCACAAAACGCGCCAAGGCGTTCGGTGGCATGATGAACATAATCTGGCGCATTGTCGGCAGACATTCTGCCAAGATGACCATTAATTGACACACTAAAGTATCGAGTGACACCAGATAAAAGGAAAAATTCTGGGGTTCGATGTTTTTGCGTATCTAAATCATATGTCAGGGTGGTTAATAACTGTTTCAGTTTTTTGGCATTAAGGGGTTGTTTCAATGCGTGGGCGAATGCGCTTATGTAATCAATACAGCCATTGAGTGTATCTGACAACAATTTCTCGTTAATATTGAGTCGTTCAAAATCGGCCAATGGTAATAATTTGTCGAGTGCGGGTTTGGTTTTGTTTACTTGTGTTCTATTTAACAAGTATTGCTCAAATCGTTGAGGTTCAGCCCCTTTTATCAAGGCTCCGTCGGCGCAGTTAATACAGTTAACCTGCGGGTTTCGAATAAGCAACTGCTCAATATTGGTTCTTGAAAGGTTAAATATCCGCTCGGTGCCAACCACGCCACCAAAGTTGCCGGGCACCTCTAATTCATTACTAAATTTAGTGCCCGCTATCATGCTCTTAGGGTTGTAATACTCAGATGTTGAGGCGTGATGACGTTCCGGGTCTTTATAACCATAATCACAGCCAAGCATCACAAAATGTTCAAAACCCAGAGCAATACAAGCACTAACAGCCAAATTGGTCACTGTGGGATTACAAAAATATAGGCCCTGAATCGTTTCTTGATTGTCGGGCTTCAATACCATGGCGCCTAAATCGTTAGCCTTGGTGAACAACAAACTGCGTTTAAACGACGATATAAGTTTGGGTGCCACAGTATTTAAGGCAATTAGCAGGGTATTTTGACAAAAATCATCGGTTAATGAAGGTTCGATCAAATCGTACAAAGCTGCGGTGCGTTCCATTTCAACATGAATATCGGGCATGATGCCAAACTTGAGTAATACCGGCAATGCACTGCCGCAACTGACCAATGTAAATTGTTGATGGTGGGTTTTGAGCCGTTCGATATCAGCGTCGAGTGAGGGTCCGTTGCCAACAATTAACACTGGTGTCGTTTTGGTTGGTTGTTTTTTCCCGCCTTTATTACCTAAGAAAAACCGTTGATGCGCCCGGGCATTAGCCAAAGAATGGTTGAGGCTGATCATTTCATCGCCAAAAAATCCCCATGTACTGAGCCATTTGTGTCGAATCGATTTAATGTTATCGAAAATATCGTTAAATAACGGCGTTTCATAATGACGATAAAAATCCATTTCAGAAAATAAACCATAACCCACCTGCTGAACTAACTTGCTGATTTGCTCAGTGAAGTTCACCGCGCTTTTAGGTTGCAATATGGTCAATACGCCGCCGTTTTGCTGACAATGGGCTGACAGTTTGTCGATATCGATGGTGCATAGAAAATGAAACAACATGTCATTATCGGGTTCAACCACAATAATATTGCCGTATTGATTAACACTAACAAGATGCTCAAGATGAAAACCCAAGCCTGAGCCCAGCACAATTAAGGTAGATGCATTGGTTTTGGCAAGGGGGTAACCCAATTCACGGGCTTTGGCATTGAGTGAGTTGATAACTTTCTGGTGTTCGTAACGTGGCGTTTCTTCGGTTTTGTAAGTCAAAGTATAATGACTGGGCTTAGCCAAATATTGCTGAACTTGAGCTTGACTGGCGACGTTGGCATCGCAGGCGTAAAAAAGTTCACCTTCGCAACACAAATCATTGCCATCTAAAACCCGAGTAACCGTTGAAGGAGCATAACCAGCAAATTTATTGGCCAATTCGGGCTGCGAAGCATGGATCAAGGCCAAATTGTGGTTAAGTTGTTCCATTGTAAAACTGTCCAATAATACGGCTGAAATTGGACGGGATTTTACCTGTATCAGACCAATGTGTCAAATTGTAGCCCGACATAGTCAAATTTATGGCGTTAAAGAGGGTGTTGATAAATTGGGTTATGAACGCTTTACCAGCCCCTCTATCAAGCCCTTTACGAAATAACCTCAATTTAACGATTCTAAAATCATCTATAACAACCCTTTCCCCTACTCACCGTTCACCTTCCCCCCTTCCAATTCACGCCTTGGCGTCATATCATGACAGCGGTTCCATTCGGGTCAATTAAAAAAAGCAGAAAATAAATGGTATTTGGCGGAAAGAAAAAAGATAACGTCTCGGTCTTATCTGACATGGCAAATAAACAGAAAAGATACGAAGCACTTGTAAAGGCATATCATGGCGATATTTTTCGTTATGCCTACTGGCTTGTCCACGACCATGCAGTGGCCGAAGACATCGTTCAAGAAACCTTTTTGAGGGCTTGGAAATCGCTGGACTCGCTCAAAGAGCAGGCCAAGGCTAAATCTTGGTTGATTACTATATTGCGCCGTGAGAACGCCCGGCGTTTTGAGCGTAAACAGTTTAACCTGGTCGACATTGACGATCATCAGGTGGTAGACGACCATGCGTTATCTACCGAGGCGACCATGGAACAAAAATTGATCCAAAGACAGATCATGAAATTAGCGCCAGAGTACCGTGAACCTTTATTACTGCAAGTTGTGGGAGGGTTCAGCGGAGAAGAAATTTCTGACATATTAGAATTGAACAAAAACACCGTTATGACCCGATTATTTAGAGCCAGAAATCAGTTAAAAGATAACTTAGAATCAAATGATTCAGTGAAAGGACAATACAATGGATGATTTAGAGTTTCGTCGTGCTGTCTTTGCGGACCCTTCCAGTAAAGACGACCGTTTACAACAAGCCGCTGCTAGTGATCCTACTAGGCAATCATTTCTCAATGATATGCGCCAGTTTGACGACAGCTTGAGCGAAGCATTAAAGGTGGACGTGCCAGAGAACCTAGCCGAACGCCTGATATTAAGACAAACTCTCGAAAGCCACCAACAGGTTCGTCGCCGTGGCCGAGTTCATTTAGCATTAGCCGCCTCGGTTGCTTTTGCGATTGGACTGACATCTAACATGTTATACAGCACAGATAACAATGACATAGGCACTTATTCTCTGGCGCATTTAGAGCACGGTATTAAGCATCTGTATAGTGCCCAAGAAGCCAATACGCTTACCCAAGTCAACGCAAAACTGGCCCGTTTTGGTGGTAAGTTTGACCCATCACTTGGGCAGTCATTAGGTAATGCGGTGTTTTCTAACTATTGTGATTTCAACGGCATCACCAGCTTGCACTTGATTTACGACAGTCCTCAAGGTCGTGTTAGCGTGTTTGTGACACCCAGCGATGCCAACTTTGACTTTGTCAAAGACTTTGGTAATGAACAATTTGTTGGCCGAGGGCTAACTTTCGACAAAGCACAAGTCACTGTAGTGGGCGATAAAGGCCAGTCTATTGACGGTTTTGCGCAAAAAGTTGAAGAAAGCTTAACTTGGGAAATATAAGCTGGGAAATTTAAGTTAGAGATTTTATTGAAGCGGGCTTAGCCAGATTTATTTGGCTCAGACCGTTTTACCTGACTAGGAGAATTGATACAAAAAGCTAAGTAAATAGATTTGACTCCCCAAAGTTTTTTTAGCAAGATCCTGCCTTTAAGCCTAAAATAATCTGAATAACATGCCAACAACCATAACCCGTTTGTCCACCCCAATCATCGCCGCAATTGTGCTTTCGGCTTGCAGCAAACCAAGCCCGGTCACCATTCCCTTCACTCTGACTTATCATGACCAACCAGTCACTTGCAGCAAATTTGGCACTTCATCAACCAATACCGATAACACTATCAAGCTCAAAGATTTTCGGCTTTATTTGCATCAAATCGAATTGCAAGACACCTCAGGCGATTGGTCGGCTTTAACCCTTGATTCAACGAGTCCTTGGCAAAATAACAACACTGCCTTACTCGATTTTGAAAATAATGACGCCGACTGCCAAGGCACCCCTGGCACCAATACTGCTTTAACGGGTACTTTTTCAAGTGAAAACTTTCAGGCAATTCGCTTTGTTGTTGGCGTACCGTTTGAACTCAATCACCAAAACCCGCTGATTGCCAGCGCCCCCTTAAACGAAAGTAGTATGCATTGGCATTGGCAAGGCGGTTACAAGTTCGTTCGGGCTGAGTTTATCGTTGGCGAGCAATCTCGTCGTCTGCATATAGGCAGCACACAGTGCAAAGGCGAAATCAACGCTATTAGTCATTGTGAAAAACCTAACCGTGCACAAGTGGAATTAGCCAATTACAGCAATATCAACAACAATGCCCCTGTGAACATCGCACTAGATAAACTGCTTGATTTTAACCTTGCTGATAGTAAGTCAAAGCTGACCTGCATGGGCCATTCAGACAATCCTTGGTGCCTCAATGGTCTTGACTGGATTGGCCTGAATGACAGCAAGCCGCAAATGGCCTTCAGTACAGGTATAAGTGCAGGTATAAAAGTGAACAAAAACCAATGAAACGATTCCTATTTTTATTAATTGGCCTAACCGTCGGCATGGTGCTATTTTCTCCATACATTTGGATTGATGATAAAAACGGCTTTGATTGGCAACTACCAAAAGATGTGCCCCCTCCAACAGTACCAGCAAACAACCCTATGTCTGCCGCCAAGGTAGAACTAGGTCGGCACTTGTTCTACGACAAAAGACTCTCGGCAAACAACACTGTTTCGTGCGGCTCATGCCACCATCAGTCAAAAGGCTTTACTGATGGTGAAAAGGGCTCAACTGGCCTGTTTGGCGATATCACGCCGCGCAATGCCATGAGCCTGACCAACGTTGCCTATAACCAAAACTTTACTTGGGCTAATCCTCTGAGCACCCAATTAGAACACCAAGCCAGATTCCCATTATTTGGCGAAACGCCCGCCGAAATGGGCTTAAGTGGCATCGAACATAAATCGATTGAACAACTGCAAGCCGACTCAAAATATCAAACGCTGTTCAAACAGACTTACCCTTTGCAAAAAGCGCCGTTCACCATGACCAATATCATTGCAGCCATTGCCGCATTTGAGCGCACTTTATTGTCTTTCAACTCGCCTTATGACAAATACCTACGCGGCGAAAACAACGACTTTGGCGAGTCAGAAAAACGAGGATTAACCTTGTTTTTCTCTGAGCAAACCGAATGTTTCCATTGTCATGGTGGCTTTAACTTTAGCGATTCAAGCGTTCACAAAAACTCAACTTCCCCAGTCAACCGCTTTCACAACAACGGCTTATACAACATTGATGGACGTGGTGCTTATCCCAAATCTGACCGAGGTTTGTATAATTTGACTTCTAACAAAGACGACATGGGCAAATTCAAAGCCCCAACGCTACGCAACATTGCCGTTACAGGCCCTTTTATGCATGATGGCAGCATAGCAACGTTAGAAGGCGTACTCGACCATTACATTAACGGCGGCACCAATATAAGAGAAGGTAAAAATAAAGGCTTCGGCTCGGCCAACCCATTTAAAAGTGAGTTTGTGCCAGGGTTAGAGTTGACGGTTCAAGAACGTAACGACCTGTTGAGCTTTTTGCACAGTTTGACTGATCAGACGTTTTTGAACAATCCTGATTTGTCTGACCCATGGGTTACCCCAGAGTCTTAAGGAAACCTTGAAAACCATTAGAAAACGGCCGTAGAGGCCCGTCAAAGCAGAGCCTCTACGCAAATATCTAAAATATAATATTCCCTTTAAATTCAATACATTAAAAGCTAATGTCACATCTGTGTCATATGACAATTGACTGTACAGTCACATGCTTGACGTATTCGTCAGGATAAAAAATTGATTTACTGGCCTCAACTTACACCCGAGCTGAAACCCGAGCTGAAACTTTAGCTTTTACGTTAGGTAAAACGAGCAGCCAAAAGGAAAATCATAATGAGCGATACCAGCAATTCTTCAACGTCAAACCCAAGTCCAAAAAAGACCAACCTTATTAATTACATTAGTCTTGTCTTTACTGATGGCGACCGAACAATTAATGCCACAGGTGATATATTCGGCAAGGAAGTCATTTATGTCAATAACCAGCAAATCAGCCACAAGCGCAATTACAAAACCAAATCTATTCACGCCTTTACCTTAGGTGAAGACCAATACGAATTGGAGTTTCATGTTATTAACGTGCTAAGTGGCACGCTAAACTGCACATTGATTAAAAACGACGTTCACTTTAAAACCCAAACTTGGAAGCCTTTTGGCAAATATTCGATGCCGATTGTGGTGGGTATGGGCTTTGTCGCCGGCCTGTTAACCGTATTACTGCTTGAAGTGGTACTTTGAAATGGATATCAGTGCACCAGCAGTGAAACAACAACGCACCCAAAGGGCGTGGACCCAACAGCACCTTGCCGATGCTTGTGGTGTGAGCTTGCGTACAATACAAAGGGTTGAACGTTACGGCACCGCATCAAATGAAACCCTTATGAGTCTGGCGGCAGTGTTTGAAATTGAGCACAAATCACTGATTGTTGAAGCACCGCCAGAAATTGTCGCCCCACCGGGACCCGCAACATACGGTAGGTTGATTTCTTTATTGGTTTTTTCTGGGGCTTTAGGGGCGACGGTTGGTGGGTTAGGTGTTTATTTGCTTATGTCTTAACTTTAAATTCTTGGCTTTAAATTTTTAGCAGTAATGCCCAGCGCTAGTCTGGGCATTAACTCATTACTCACAAACTCAAATTACGGTCTTTACTGTACTGCACATCAAAGCGATAGATACTGCCTTTTTCGTCAATCACCGAATCGTCTTTAGCACCTACTTTACCCGAAAGCTTCTCAAGCGAACCCGACAACGTCATTGCATCGCCCTTTTGAAACGATTTGAAATTAGAATTAGTCACCACAGCTTTTAACTCACAGTTTTGACCGCTACAAAAGAAGTCGCCGCTGATAGGCATATAGTAATCGCCGATGGTGAATACGCTGTGAATTAACTTACGATCGGGCGTGAAAGCTACTCGTAACGAGGTTGCCAGCATACGCCCATCAGACTGCTTTAACTTGCCTGTATAAGATTGAGCCATAAACAACTGGGTTTTCTTGGGCAAAACCAACTGGGTGCTGTAGTTTTTAACGTGCGCCCCGCTTTGTAATAAATAACGCTTCCAAAAAGTTTCTAACTTGCCGTTCAGTTCAGTCTGCTCATTGGTGTAATTAATGCCATAAGCATACACCGAGGCATGATTGAAAAAGGTCGGAAAACGCTTGGCTGCGGCATCTGCGGCTTTTTGTGGATTAAAGTTTTTATGACTGAGCAAATCAGAATTCTCGACCATGTCTGAGAAAATAATCACTCTAGACACACCATTGGTTAAATCCATGCGCGCCGAGTCATAATACAAAGCTTCAACTAATTTCTTTTGCGGAAAATTACCCGCACCAAAGCTTGGCGTGTTGTCGTGACGGGTTTGCGCCAACGGATGGGCCAACGCCTGTTTAAACCACTTGTTAAACGACTTTAAATCGCCTTTTAACTTATCGTCGATACCACCGGTAAACACCGAACCAAATCCATCACTTTTTTTACGCTTGGCATATTCTGCGGGGGTAAATGCCGGAAAACAGCTGTCCCATGCTTCTTCGACTACGCCACCACCGTCTTTAATGGTAACAATTTGCAATCTTTCACCGGGGAAAAACTTAGTCTTGTTAATGATATCTCTAAACCAATTGGCGTCTTTTTTGGCGATAATGCCTTGGTCGAGATAAATCACGGTTTGGCGTTGCACGCCGGGTTGTCCGCAATAGGCTTTTAAATTGGTGGTGCGTAACAAACCATCGGCAAATGCGTTTGCAGACAATAACAAAGAACCCGGCAACGCCAAAAACAATGCTAAAGATGAGGCAACTAATTTGTTCATTTCTATTTTCCTTACTGTTTTTTACTTCAACAATGCTTCGGTATAGTCATCTTCAACCGTCAAGGTCATCGCGTGGTATTCGTCTAACGATTTCAAATCAGGCCCAATTTTGATGTCGGTCAGACCCTTTTGTTTGGCGGTGGTGGTCAACATGCTTTGATAACGTTCTATCGCCTCGTTGATCACTCGTGTCGCTTCACTGGTGATATTTTGTTGTTTCGACACAATTCGAGCGACTAAGTTATCAAGATCTTTTACTTCTAATTCGGCTTGGCCCAGTGCGTTTTTCAATTGTCCCAACTTCACTTCATACTCGGCATCAATACGTTCCATCTCTTCTTGCAGGCGTTTGTCGACCTTGTGAAACTCACCTTTGGCATGGTCGTAATCTCTTCTTGATTCTTGATAATCTGGGCGTGAGTCATGAGTAAAATAAGAAATAGCAATACCAACAATCCATACCAATACATTCATGATCACAAAAGGCAAAAGCTCAGACATAATAGAACCGCCTTCGGGTTCTTCCCCGGGCAGAGTTGGCAAACCGCCTCCAGCATTGCCCATTTGTTCAGCAAGCAGGTCATAACGGTTCCAAGTGACCACCAGCAAAGACAATAGTAACAATAAGGTGAAAATCGATTGCACCACTAACACTTGGTTTTTATCGGCCTTTTTACGATGAGGCGCAAATAAAGCGACCCTTTGTTTTAATAACGCACCGTGCAGATGAGACGCAATAGCAATGGCCAATGCCACCAACACAGTTGCGCCAAAAGCGATGCCCTCAGGGTATTTAATATTGAAAGTACTGAAGTTAATAAACCATTCAATGGCGCCAATGAACATAATAGAAAGGGCATAAACCCAAACTCGTTTGCGCACTGGTGGTTTACCACCGAGTTCGGCAAACATGGTTTCATAACGCTGTTTGGTTTGGTCGTGTTCGAGCTTTTTGTCTTGGTAATGATTGTCGCGCATAAACTGCTCTTTAGATTTGGCTTTTTGATCTTCGCGCTCGTCTACCAGTTTTTGATGTTTAACGTGTTGTTCAGAATTACGATTCTTGGTTTTTAGCTGCTCAACCTTATGCATAAAGTCATTACGCTGCGATGCCCATTTGGCCAGCGTACTCTTAATGCCGTTGATTGAAGCATCGACCATTTTTAAGGTGTGATAGTCTTTGTTGGTATGTAACACCCCCTCACCCACTTCATCAAGCTCTTCGCTAATTAGGTTATCGAAATGGTTTTTGGTGAAATAACGGTTGGCCTCCTCTACCGGAGAATCGTTGAGCAATTTTTGCGACTGGGTTTGTAAGTCCATCGGGCAGCCCTTTTTGGATAATAAGTGGTTATTGGTTTATGAAAAATCAGAATTATTTTTGGTCAACCCAGTACTTAGGGCTAAGTGTTAGCGCCTTACGTACATCGAGTTGTATATTGAGGCTTTGGCGAATTTGCATCGGCAACTCTAGTGTTTTACGTTTGATTTTCTCTATCATGGTTTCTATCCGTTTGGGTCCTTTGAGCGGCACCCGCATCACGGTTTTCCCCTGATGCATTGCAACATCGAATATCGGCAAAGCACTACGCCTACAGGCAGAATCAATAGCTGAGCAATCAAATTGGCGGAAAAATTCAAGATTGAGCGCCCGGTTATCAGAAGAAAGAATCTCTACCCGGCGATTTTTAGCCCGTTCGCCTTTGGATTTATTTGACGCGACAGGAATTGTTTCACCAGCAGCGACAATTTTGATTTTGTCAGGTGCAATGCCATTTTTAACCAATAAATTGGCGATAGTATAACCGCGCTGGGCACTCAAGCTTTGATTGGTTTGGGCTAAGCCAACCGAATCGGTATGCCCCACTACGTACAAATAAGCACCGAGCGATTTTTGCTGATACAAACGGGTGAAGGCTTTAATATCATCGAGATTGATTTTGGCTGAATCGCTGCGAGCAAAATCAAACAACAATTTGTTAGAAAACGTGATACGAAACAGTGACTCTTTTTTAATTTGATATTCTTGAACACTAATAGAATCTATTTTATCGATGGTTTTGATGATCTGTTTGTCGGCCACGGGAATTTGCACCATTTTATCGGCTTTAGCTTGGGCCTGAGGCTGGGTTTTAGATTGTTTAGAGCCTGTGGTTTTACAACCCGACAACACCAAAGCCGCAACGACCAGTAACATACCCAGTAATTTTGTTGTCATTTGACCGATTGACCTCTGCTATTTTGAATAAAAGATACTTATCGGATTGTAGCCGATCTCTTAACGATTCAACAGCTTAAGCCGTTTATCTTATCGTGCGAGCGACTAGGTTTGTCGGCTTAAAGCTTACTAGCGTGATTTTTATGCTTTTGATGAACATTCAATAACCTGCATTAACTTTGAATGCAAAAATGCGTTGCATCGACACTCACTAAGGCATAGACTTGGCAGTACTTAAGGGGATGATTATGGATTCGACAGGATTCACGAACTTTTAGGTGCATGTCGAGGATGTGGCTGGCCTCGTAAAAAAGCCGCAAACACTATAGTTGCAAACGACGAAACGTTCGCACTAGCAGCCTAATGCTAGCCTTCCTCTCAAGCGTCTCCAATGCGCGTGAGTTAGTGAAGGTCGACTCACATTGGATAGCGAGGGAAACCTGTCTGGGGTTGAACCGCGAAATAGTACCAGGCTCGCCATTAAAAAACCTGTCGCTTGGTGTTTTAATGGTCAACCTATAGAGCGACTAAACATGTAGTACCGAGGAGCAAGGCTTTCTGGACGCGGGTTCAAATCCCGCCATCTCCACCACTTGCAGGTTCACCAAGAACCGACAAAAACCCGCAAGACCTTATTATAAAGGTCTTGCGGGTTTTTTTATGTTCTTTATTCAACTTCTAAGGGTGGTTGACTTGGTATTTTAATAACACCGTTAATAACATCGCTTACCCCTCACTCAAATCGTCATCAGCAATACGGTAAATTCATTTCAGGATTATCTATACACATTTGGGTTATTTCTCCAGAACCACATTCCACATAAAACGACACTGTCTTACCCGTAGTTTGGGCTGTCAGAAGTAGACTCACCATTCTATCGCTATGTTGTGGGTCGTCGGTGATGGCCCCTGTCAGGTAAAAACCATTGCCCGGTTGTATGTTACAGCCTTTGCTGCCCATGATTTGCATACCCGAGTTTGCAACTGTATTTACTCTTGCAATCGATACCTTGGTAAACCATTGCTTAGTAGCGTGTGCACTAGTACTGAGCAGTATGGCGAACAGGCCAACAATACATTTATTCATTGTGAATGTTTTTGACATAATATTTTTTTCCTTGAATGTTACGGATTTAAACCCGCTGAAAATTTCAAGGTCATTATGAATCAGCACACCGGATGACAGTTAGTACAATGCCGCACAGTTATTTTTCGACTGTTTATTACTTAATATCAATGGGTTAAGAACTAAAAATCGATATCTTTGTATTTTAGCACCAACATTTACGACATTTAATTCAACTTTAATCCAGTTTTGTGAGCAACATCACAGTTTTTGCTACGGTTTGTCCGTATTCTTAGTTTCAAGGTCTCACCACCTTATTGTTATCAGTTAATGTATTACCCTTTGTGCAGAGGCACAGAAAATGAATTTCATTTTCTATTTGGTAGCCACCGTGTCTCTGTCGTTTTTCTAAGTGATTACACCGCTTAATTAATTTTCCAAAATTCCTTCCTTTTATCTTTTTTTTCATTCCGTTTTGACTCATAAACCCTTATTATTGCGCCTCAATTAGCTTAAGTGTTGCTATCATTTGGGCGAAGATTGGAAGCAATCGCAAAAATAACACTAGAAAATTGTCGATTGTCTTGTAAGTCATACTAATCGGCCGATATGTAACAGTCGTTGCGCAATAATCACGTATAATGACAGCATGAAATATGAAGTTTTATGCAAAGGAAAGAAAGTGGAATCATTAACTAAAAGGTCTACGCAAGCGAACAGCGCAAGCGAAGCCGACCAAAACGAAATAGATGACCAACACATTATTGGTGCCCGAGCGTTGCAATTTGCCAGTGCAAGAGCAAATCACTGTCATAAGTTACAAGCCCACTACACGGCCTTGGTCGACTTGCATTCAGACGATGACGAACAAACACCAGAATCCTTCTAAACCTTCTTAAGGGGCCTGCTCGTGCGATAACGCAGCCCCTAATTGTACTTCCAACTCCAAAACCCTAACAACACTGGATTTTCTACCGGATATGTATGCTTGCAAAATATTCTATGGGATTTTTTGTCTGCTAGGGTTTATAGTGTAATGAGTTAACTCTGTTGGTGTTTACGGTGAACTATGTCGATTGAATATATTATTTCTTATGTTGAAGAAGAGCATCTGGTGTCAACGGTGTTTTCAGGAATTGCTGATGCCAACAGTATAGAAAAAATGTACGAGGGTTGCTGCATTTTGGCCAAAAAGCACAATTGCTCTCATGTGCTGATTGATATTCACAAGGTTAATCTGCTTTTAGATCCTGCCCAGTTAAAACATTTAATCGCCCATACTGCCCAGTCATTATTGGGCTTAAGCATCGCCCGGGTGATCAACATTAGTAATTACCGTCACGATTTGACTTGTCAGGTGTTGAGCAATCATTCAGTGAATATTCAAGATTTTGAAGATGTTGATGCCGCCAAGAAATGGCTAAATGAGCAGCATTAAAAACAAACCTTCCTTAATATGATATCTCCTTGTTATTGCTAGTTCTATAAATCAATCTCCAGCCCATCATATGTCGAACATATCTCTAGTTTTTTCTTATCATTGCGGGTGAGTTGTTCAAAATCGAGCGCCTCATGCAGATTATCGTCGATTTGTTGATCGCTATTAGTGGGTTCATGGTGGAATAAACACAATTGTTTGACGTTTGCCCGCTGACACAATTCAACACCAGTCAGGTTGTTTGAATGGCCCCAATCCTTTTTGTAGGTGATAGATTCAAGCAATGAATACATCGCATCAAATATCACCGCATCGGCATTTTTAAAAAAGTTGACAACGCCCAGCAAGTATTGCTGATCTTCAAGTTTATGCTCCGAGTCAGTTGAGTAAACCAACGATTTCCCTGCTTTTTCAAAGCGATAGCCGTATGAATCTCCTTTATGAATTTGCAATTTTGCCGTGATTTTAAACCCGTTAATGTGGTATTCCTTACCTGGCTCTAGGGTAATGAATTGAATATCGGCACCGAGTTGGTCGAAATCAACCGGAAAGTTAGGGTCTTTGTGTTGTTGACGAAATGAGGTTTCGAGCTGTTGGTGACAACCATAAATACGAATGATATTACCGGGTTTGTAAGCTGGAGTAAAAAAAGGGAAACCCATAATATGATCCCAATGCAAATGAGACATAAACACGTTATATATTTGTGGTTTTCGATGCTGACTCAATACATGACCACCAAACTCCCTCAAACCACTGCCCATGTCACACAGAGTATACTCTTTGGAATCATCACAGATTTGGACACAGGACGTATTGCCGCCATAGGAGCCGTGTGTGACAAAAGGTAATGTAGACAAAAAGGCGTCAATCTCACTTTCGTTAGTTACTTTGGCCTTTAGCGCTTGTTGCAATACCTGTCTTAGCTTGTTTTTGGTATATTGTGCGTTGGTAGCTACCGGGATGGACCCTCGCGTCCCCCAAAATTTTACCTTCATGGATTTAGCCGAATGTGTTTTTATCTTAATGTAGTCAAGTATATACCAATAAAAACGGATGTCACATAGAGCACAGCGTTGGTCCATTATACTGAATACTTTTTATTATCCTGATGAAGGTATTCTGCGCTGTTTACTCTATCGTATGACCTAGTTTGTTGACGAATCTGTGTATTGAACCATTTATCACTTATTTTAAGATCCTATGGCTTTCACATTGGTCACTTGATGAAGATGTTTTCTACTAGGAAAAAATCGAGATTTAATAAAAATCTCCGATTGTTGTAAAAAACTAATGAGGTGTTCCATTGGATACCATTTTGCGACAATCATTGGACGTTGTGAATCTGTGATCCAAAGGGGAATGCCGTAGTATTTTCCCTGATGAGTAAATCCGACTTGTATTGCTTTATTTTGATCCATATAACCAAACATTTAAAATCCTGTTAAGCGCACTGCACCTAGTTGCGAATAATATGCCAAAATTATTTCCGACCGACTTGTTCTAGTTACCTATATGTATTCAATTCGTCCATTACCATGTCAGCCATAATTTTAACTCCCTAACCTCTAAATTATTGTCAGTGCAGGTCAGAAAATCCTGAGAAAAACCTTACTTCTTCATTACTTATTCTTATCTGGTACAAATATTGTCAAGAAATCAGACACCTTGTATCGTATAAAAAGGAAATTAACCAAACGCGCTCTAAAATTCGCGGTAAACGTCGCTGTATGGCAGTAAATCGGGGGCATGCATGATGTATCGGGTACTTAGTATTGAAGGACCGTAAATACGACCTACGGCGTAATATAAGAGACCTGTTGCGGTTACGAAAATAGTATAAGGCAAGAAAAAAGGCGTTTATTTGACATTAATGCCTCTATTGAATCGTTCGATTATCTCTTGGCGAGTGAAGAGTAAATCGAAGTTTAATTTGACGTAAAACTTCAGTTCTCCACTGTCTATAAACAGGTATTCGTTATCAATAGTAAACTGACCTTTGACGGGTTGTGTTTCAATCAATTTAAAATCGTCTTGTTCGAAACGATAAGGTTTGTTGATATCAATTTTGCCTTTTTTACGTCTGAACAACTTAACTGTCGCCGAATAACTTTTTTGATCATTTTCACGAATACGCATCGAAAAATAATACTTGTGAGTCATGTTAAAGGAGCGTTTATCTTCGCCGTTGTTTTGTTGGTAAACAGCCTGAAAAGTTTCAATACTGGCTTTGCCGTTATAAGGGCGTAATTTAAAATCGACTGACTTGGAGTAACCACTTTTAAATTTAACGCCAAGAATATATTGTGCGCCATTTGGCTCTATCACCCTAACATCAAGAAAACCCTTATAGCGGTTTTGTTGCTGCACCTGTGCATGAGCGTTAATCACAAATCCAGACAGAACAAATAAACAAACAGAACACGTTAATCTCACTGCATATAAGTAACTTTTTATTTTTCTGTTCATTTGGGTCAAGTTTGTCATCATCAGGTTTATAACACTGCTGCCAAGGCACTGTCGATGGTTTCGTGTTCAAAGTTAAAAGCCATTTTGTTCAATTGAGATGGCATAACCCGAGTGCTTGAGAGCAATAGTTCGTCGGCCATTTCACCAAAAGCTAATCTGGCCATAAACGCAGGCATAGGTATTATCGTTGGTCTTTTTAGGGCACTTCCCAACGCTTTAGTGTACTGAGCATTGGTCACCGGGTTAGGCGATACCAAATTAACCGGGCCATTTGCGCTTTGGTGACCCAATAGAAATTCGATTGCCCGATTCATGTCTATAATTGAAATCCAACTGATATATTGTTGTCCGCTGCCAATCAATCCGCCAAGGCCTAATTTGAATGGTAACAGCATTTTACCCAGTGCTCCGCCCTTGGGGCTTAATACCATGCCAGTTCGGATATTGACCACACGAACACCATGCTCTGTCGCCGGCAAGCTTGCTGCTTCCCACTTAACGGCTACTTCACTGACAAAGTCGTGGCCATGATTATCTTGTTCATCCACAACATCGGCAGCTCGATTGCCATAAAAGCCAATAGCAGAGGCACTAATTAATACCTTAGGCTTTATACGCATTTTGCTAATAAAATCCACAACAAGGCGCGTACTGTTCACTCGGCTTGATAAAATACGTTGCTTTTTGACGTCATTCCATCGTCCTTGAGCAATGTTTTCTCCCGCTAGGTGGACGATGGCATCTGGCTCGCCAAATGCTCCTAAGTCAACTTCTCCTTTTTCTATGTTCCAGTAAGGACTGGTGCCATTACCTTGCTTTCTCAACAACTGCCCCACATTGTGACCTGCTTTATTTAGGTGTTCAACCAACGCGCCACCGACCAGACCCGAAGCCCCAGTAATGAGAATTTTCATCTATTTAATCCTGATAATAATGATGCTTTAAAGTTTAGCCTAATTATCTCAACCTTCTTAACAACCACTTTTGTGTCCGTGCTATCAAGTTACCAGCGATAAATAAAATACCTATTGGAAAGAATAATACGAATTACCCAAAGCCATGCCTGTCGATTTGATAACCGTTTTAGTTGCAAGCGCCCCCATTTGTCACATTTTTACAGAAAAATCTGGGGTAAGCGCAAATACTCCTTCATTTTTAGCCTATTTAATTGATATCATAGCCGGGTAGTTAGGGTTTTATAGTTAATTGGATGTACTATAGGCTCATAACGACAAAATAACCGAGTGTAAAAACTCTTCTGTTTCATGGGGATAAATCAATTGAATAGCACGGTGATAGAAGAAAGAAAGCGAGGAAAAGTTAAATGGTTTAACGTTTCCAAGGGTTTTGGATTTATTTGTTGCGACGATATCCGCGAAGATATCATGGTCCATTTTTCTGAAGTTCGAGTAACCATCGCTGGTACTCGTAATTTGTTTGAGGGGCAAACGGTTGAATTTAATTTGATCAAAACCGAAAACAAGGGTTATTCTGCGCAAGATGTTAAACTGATCCTTTAGTTTTCATTTAGCTTCCCGCCAGACTGCAATGATTTTATCAGCGTTTCCCCTTAAGCTGAGATAACCGCTGATACTATTGCAGTCACGCTCTACCTCTGTTTATCTCCTTTTATTTTAGCTCTTTTCAAAGTCGAAGCGCAGACGATTTATCGTCATACGCCCCTACTTATATCACTTGTTATTCAACAACAATTCTAATCAAGCCTTTATATTCTTAGAAAATCGCCTCAAACCAACCCCAAGTAAAACAACCAAAACCCAACTCATAGTGCCACCACTGTCGGTGTTATTTGCCTCTATTTCGACAACTGGTGCAGGTATAGGTAGATTGTTGCTGCTACCATTGCCACCAAACGCCCAAAGTGATGGTAACTTAACCGTTGTAGGGTCTATCACCTCAAAGCTCTCAAGGGCTTGATGAGAACGATCAGAAATATACTCAGCATTAGCCTCATCATGTCCCGTTATACCAGGACCTGGGTTTTCTAGAGGCGCCAGTGGCGGTGGATTAACAATAGTGTCAGCGATGGTTCGTCCGTCAGTCGTTCTTATGCGTAGCAGGAAATTCCATTCACTTAGCACCACTGACCGACCACCGTCATCAAACTCAAAACCACCAAAACCAGATGAAGGTGATAATTCACGGGCGACGATTAACAAATTATGATCATCAGACGGGTCTATCATTCTCAGCAATGGCACGCCTTCGGTATCAACACCTTTAAGAAATGAGTGTCCTTGTCGGTCGGAGTTGAACGAAGTATAACTGCTCAACCCTACTGGATAACCCACACCACTGCCCGGCCATGCCAACGTTGCAACGCCACTTGTATCGACATTAACGATGTTGCCACCTTTGTTGGTCACGTATAGATTGTCTTCATTATCGACTTTAACCAAGTCAGGGTTGTTAAACACCGAATCGCCGCCGCTTGCGGTGATCCCTCGGCTAAATAACGAAACGGAACCTGATGAAGGACTATAGCGCAACACGCTATCTATGGTGCCCTCAGGGAACCCATCGATGATAGAACCACCACTGCCAGAGCTCATCATGATATCGCCATTGCTCATGCGGGTAACGCCATCAATGTCGGTCACATATGAAACCATTCGATCAACACCTGCCGTATCGCGAACAATACGTGGGTCGTCTACGTCCACGGCCAACAATTGGGGATTATCAGCATCAGCTGGAGGCAAACGCAACAATCCCGAATTACTCGAAGAGGCGTACATGTTCAAATCATCACCTACCGCTACAGACCAAGCATTAGAGATGCCGCCACCCTTTGCCGCAATAAAGGTGTTCACCACTTCCCGACTATCTGCATCAAGTATGGTTTTACTAATTGTGCCGTTAGAGTGATTCAATGAATACAGGTTACCCTCAGTATCAAAAGTTACATCCGACGAACCTTCGATTGCATCAGCACTTTTAGTGGCAATAATGTCAGCGACAAGCCCCGGCGGTAGGTAGCCAGGTAAAAATGACGCCATTGATACGTTCAAATCAGTCGACTGGGTGGCAACAGCGGTAACTCGGCCATTAAAATCGCCATAATTAGGCAGTGCTGCATGAACATGATACAAACCCGACTTAACTGCAAAACTAAACACCCCGTTTTCATCAGTTGTTACCGGATTTACGCTTTTGTCTCTGAGCTTAACGGTTACACCAGCAAGAGGTTCACCTGCGCCATCGGCAATCACGCCATTAAGTACGGCGTCACCAAGATCATTTTGTAATGTACTGTGCAAAGGTGAGCCATCTGTCGTAAACACGCGTATAACCTTACCTTGAGAGTTGGCCATATAAATCGATTGACCATCGCTGGTTATGCCGCCATCAGTAAGGTTATTTGCTTGTTCAAATGCATCGCCATAACCCACCATGATTTGTGAGCCATCAGACAAATAAGCAAATATTTCACCTGAACCAGTATCTTGCATATAAACCACACCGTCAGGACTGGCACCAAGGCCACCCTGCATCAAACCACTACTGGTTACCGGAGCAGAGTTGCCTTCAACATAACTACCATCGCTTTTTCGGATCAGCACTTTGCCCTGCCCGGTCAAGGTATAAATACTACCCGAACCATCTACGCCCATGCCATCCATCGCCGCAAAGTTTACACCTACTTCGCCAGACCCATCACTAAAGCGTAATGCAGGTTCATAAAAGCCATCATCCTGATTGACCTCCCACACAGTATCTACACCTAGTATGTTTTTGCCGTAATCACTATTGGCCACCAACAATCGTCCCTTAGGCGTGCCATCATCCACCACCTGAACCCCTTCTACACCGGGCAAAATAGTAAACTTTCTAAATTCATCGGTATCACGATACCAAACACCTAACATCAGGTTGACCAAACCAAAATAAAACACACTGCCGTCTTTGTTAAACGCCATGCCATTGCCAAAATAAGGAAACTTTCTGACCTCACCATTAGTCGGATTAACAATCATAATAAAATCATCTTCCCCAGCCACCGAATTGCCAAAATACAGCTCACCAGTTTTGGGGTCTATCGCCATTTGCCCCACTTGAGAGATTTTGAGCGCGCCATTGCCATCAACTGAACCATCATAAACAACCTCAGCCTGCAAACCGGCGCGTAATACAACGTCAAGTGCTTGAGCTGCCTGTGAGCCAGTGGTAAAAAAAACAGCCATAAGGCCTACACATACAGTAACTCGCTTGAGTAAACTTTTTAGAATTTCCATGTAACACCTCCCCAAATTGTTCTGGCGTCTAATTCTCCAACACCATTTAGAATTTGATCATATTCATAATATTCAACATGTTTGTCGTTCAGTACGTTGTCGACTACAAGATAAATATCGAGCCCTTCCCACCAACCCGGGCGGTAATGTAACGATAGGTTTAAGTTGTTGTAATCCACCTGATTGGCTTTAGTAAAGTTAGGCCCACCCGGCGAAACATCGCCTCTAACAAATTCCGAATCATCGGTTTTACCAATCTGCTGAAACAACATGTCGATACTAAAATTCTCAAACAACGTCCAATTGGCGCCCACTTTAAAAGTTTGTTCTGGGGTGAAAAAGGTTTCGCCTGCGACACTGTTCAAGTCTTTAGGCGCAATCCAACGGTAGCTTCCATAAACTTTAAGGTTATCCATCGCCAACCAAATCAGGCTGGCTTGAAAACCATCGCTTTGCGCATCTGCTAGGTTCTGAAACGAAGTGGTTGAAATAAATAATCCCTCGTCGGTGATCTCAACCTCATCGAGAATGCCACTGTCTGGGTTACCAATAATTTGAGCGTACTCTTCGTGGAAATATTCAAACGTGGCTTGAATATTCTCGCCAAATTGAGCGGTATAAGTAATGTCGATAGATTCAATGGTTTCAACTTCCAAATTGGTGTTACCACGAAAGTTAACTTGCTGATTTTGATTGGGCACTGGCAAATCAATGCTTGAAAATAGCTCAAACAAACTCGGTGCTCTAAACGCTTTGCGCGACGTTACCCGTAAACTGTCGGTTTCGTTGAGCGCATATTGTAAACTGGCGTTGTAACCAATATCGCCGCCAGTAATTGAGTCTTTATCTTTGCGAATACCAAACCCAGCAATCCAGCCATCACCAAAGCGATAGGTAAAGTTTCCAAATACCGAGCTGATGTCCCGCTCGCTGTCTTGTACTATGCCACCTGTATTTTCTACCTCTCTACGCTCAGCGCCCAGCACCCATGCCATCTGTTCATCAAAGGCTTTACCGACAAATTGAAGCGAATAATCAAAAGTATCTACTGTACCGCTGAACATTGCCTCTTGATCTCTTACCGGAAAGAAAAAGCCATTTTGATCGCTAGTCAACAACTCTTGTTCTGAGCGCAACGGCACTAGAGGTGTCTGGTATTTAAAGCTATTTTTGTAAATATTGAACTGCATTGTGGTGGTATCACTGAACGAATAGTTGAGCAAACCATGTAGATTATGACTGCGTATATCCCACTTTTCACGCGGTAAACCCGGTTGCTGGAACAACTCTAACGAACCATCACTCATACCCGCATTAAGATGGAAATTCCAATCAGGGCTATCGTGATAAATGATAGATGCATTGGCTCTTTCCATGCCTTCAAGACTGGGGTCGTCAGGGGTGAAATTAACTGTACTGTCGATTCGATTGAATCCTGAGAATGGCACATTAGTTTGCGTACTATCAGCAACCTGTCGGCTGTAGCTGGCTCTAAAGCTGCTCGATTTACCCTTAGCATCAATAGAAGCGCTGGTATATTGGTTATTGTACTCACCAAACTGACCACGCAGCAAAATACCATTTTCGCCATCAGCCTGTTTAGAGATGATGTTGATAACACCAGAGTAGGCATTTGCACCAAACAGTGCCGATGCAGGCCCTCGAACTACCTCAATTCGTTCGATATCATCCATCGATATCGGAAAAGCATGCCACAGCGTGACACCAAACAAATCATTGTATTCGGTGCGACCATCAATCAATACCAACAAGCGACGATTGAAATTGATGCCCTTGCCGCGCAACGACACCTCAGTTTGTGAACGTCCAATGTGTAACACATCGATTTCAGGTAGTCTGGCCAAAATGTCTGGAATGTTATCTAAACCGCTGTCGGCGATGTCTTTTGCCGTGATAACTGATATAGGCACGGGCGATTCGCTCAATTTAGATTCAGAACGGGTCGCCGATACTATCTCAATGTTCATTAAATCCGACAAAGACATATTGCCCATTTCAGCATCGTCGTCCATTTCGTCTGCCACTACTGACAGCGAACAACTGCCCAGTGCAATCATGATCCCCAGCATTATGGGGTTAAGTTTTTTTTTGAAGTGCATAAGTCCTCCAACATAGATGATAATTTTATAGGGGTATTAACTATGCCGCCGTACTACCTAACCGGGGTATATGGATTTTTATTCTTTATTATAGTTAAGCTATAGAACAGGCTTAATATTTATACAAGTGGTTGAGTAAATAGGGTTTTCAGTGGGAGTTGTTGCATTACAGACGCTTACGAGAAAACCAAGGGTTAAGGACTAAAACTGAAGCATATGAGGATGAAAATAACTATGTTGCTGGGTTTAGATAATAATCCCAGCAACATATTAGGGCTGATCAGTACAATAAACTGTACATTTTTCTACGATATTTGCCAGCTAATGCATCACCATCTGGTAAAGTGGCCAAAATATCTAAAAATATCTTTTTCGCTTCGCCAAAAGCCATATCACGGCGAAGTACACCAAACAACAACTCAAGAGCTTCTTCATTGCGCTTAGCCTGACTCAACTGCACCGCCAATTTGACTTTTAATTCATGGTCATCTGGACACTGCTCAAGCTGGCTTTGCAAGGCAACAATCTCTGGTGAGTCTGCCGCAGATTGGGCCAGTTGCAATGCAGATGTCAGTGACTGGTAATAAGCATCCTGATCAATCATCTTAATGCTTTGCAACAATGCTTGGGCATCGTCAAGCTTACCTGCATCAATACTAACATCAACAACAACTAGCTTGATATCCACGCGCTCGGGTGACAACTCATAGGCTTTTTTAGCTAAACCATAAGCACTGGCGTAGTCACCAGCCACAATGGCCGCCTGACACTGGCTCAACAATAAATCTTCTTCTTTGGGTAAATGCGGCTGCAAAAAAGCTTCGATTTCGGGCACTGTTTTCATCCCGACAAAATTGTCCACTGGCTTTGAATCACTAAACAAGGCAACTGTCGGCACGCTTTGAATACCAAATTGCATAGCAACTTGTTGCTGTGCATCCACATCAATTCTGGCAAAAATCACCGACTCAGGATAATTGACCAACAAAGTCGCCAAATTCTCCATCAATTCAACACAAGATGGGTCTCTGGCGGTCCAAAAGCCGATCACTATTAATCGAGTTTTCGACTCTTCAACGATAACCTGTTGAAAATTATCAGGGGTGATGTCAACGATGTTCTGGGGGCTGCTAGGCTGTTCCATATAATACCTCTTAACTTACCGTCACACGGGCGAACTTGCGCTTACCCACTTGGAATACCGCAACAGTGCCTTTGGCCACCATCAAACGGTTATCACTGACTTTTTCTTCGCCATTGATTTTCACCGCGCCCTGTTTAATCATCTGCATCGCATTACTTGTACTGTTAACCAAACCCGCATCTTTAAGCAGATTGGCAATACGCAGACCTTCCTCAGGTGCTGTTAGCTCAACTTCTGGCATTTCGTCAGGCATCGCATTTTTTTGAAAACGCTGGATGAAATCCTGATGTGCCGACTCGGCTGAGGCTTCGTCATGAAAACGTTCGATGATTTCTTTGGCCAAAGCAATCTTAGTGTCTCTTGGGTTGGCACCAGCTTCAATATCTGTTTTGAACTGCTCTACTTCTTCAAGCGGTCGGAAACTAAGCAAATCAAAATAACGCCACATCAAGGTATCTGGTATAGACATGATTTTGCCGAACATATCGTTGGGCGCATCAGTGATACCAATATAGTTATTCAATGATTTTGACATCTTCTGTACGCCATCAAGGCCTTCAAGCAACGGCATCATTAACACTGTTTGCGGTCGTTGACCTTCTTCTTTTTGCAGCTCTCGGCCCATCAACAGATTAAAACGCTGATCGGTGCCACCAAGCTCAACATCGGCTTCCATACAAACCGAATCCCAACCTTGCACCAGCGGGTATAAAAACTCGTGTATAGCAATTGATTGACCGCTGTTATAGCGCTTTTTAAAATCGTCACGTTCTAGCATACGCGCAACGGTTTGACGTGCAGCCAGTTTGATCATGCCAGCGGCACCGAGTTTGTCCATCCAGGTGGAGTTAAAGGCAATAGTGGTTTTTTCAGGGTCGAGTATTTTGAACACTTGCTGTTTATAAGTTTCGGCATTTTCAAGAATCTGTTCACGGGTCAACGGTTTACGAGTGACATTTTTGCCAGTTGGATCGCCTATCAAACCGGTGAAATCACCTATCAAAAAGATGACTTCGTGACCAAGCTGCTGAAAAGTTCGCATTTTATTGATTAATACAGTGTGACCTAAATGCAAATCTGGGGCGGTTGGATCGAATCCGGCCTTGATTTTCAACGGTTTGCCAGATTTTAGTTTTTCTTCCAAATCTTTTTCCAGCAAGATCTCATCTGCGCCGCGTTTAATCTGGGCTAAGGCGTTTTCCAAGTCGCTCATTTGTGTTTTCTCAATGCTTAAAGTTATTTGGGAAGGGATTCTACTTGATTAACCGGGTTAAATGAAGAGCTGGTGACAAAGCCTATGTTAAGTGTTCACAACCTTCAAAATGATTAGTTATTACGCACCACTGAATCATTATTCAACCACCGTTTTAACCTCAATACGGCGCAAAGTGACAGTTATCAAGGCTTTGCGTACGGTAACGCAAAACTAAAAAAAGCTGGTAAAACTGCACTATATTGTTTATTCTCAGGGGAATATTCATCATTTTTTAACATTTTGGTCATAGGTTTTGTGATCAAATGGCGGCGTTTAGTACACAATCGAAGCGTGCCCTGTGTTTTACACAGATTAACGATGTTAAAAATCCACTGACTCAGACTAATTATTGAGGAAACACGCATTATGCAGCAATTGCTCAACCAGCTACCGAAACGACACAAGATCTTCATCACCTCTTTGCTTACCCTTATGGTCTTGTTAATGTTCATCCCCGCCGACGAGGCCAATGCTTCAAGAGATAACTCAGTAAAACCCTTGATAGCAGTTGATATAGACCAAAGCGTGCTAGAAGTT
>CALKGI010000310.1 GCA_938085045.1 uncultured Alteromonadaceae bacterium | reverse complement strand
CAACGATGTTTGTGCCATTTCGAATGGTAGATGAGAAACGGTTTTGCACCGCACCCAGCTCTGCTCGTTTTGCATCAATGGTACCAATCATTGCATCAACACCAGCCAAAATAGACTGTGCTTTATCAACTGAGGTAAAAGACAACGATGAAGCATTTTGGAATGACGTTGCCGCCAGTCCTGCCACAGTACCGGCAATTTCAGAGGCAACTGCTGCTACGTCACTAACGGTGAAACTACCCATTGATACGGCTGTGCCATCAAAGCTGGTCACTGCTGTCATGGTCATACTGATAACCTGACCTGAGTTAGCACCTACTTGGAATTCAGCACTGAAAGAACCATCTAGCAAATCTGTGCCACCAAAACTGGTATCAGATGATATACGGTTAATTTCTTCGCCCAGCTCACGCAATTCTAATTGCAATGCCGCTCTGTCACTGTCGGTATTTGAACCGTTTGACGCTTGTGATGCCAATGTTCGAACCCGTTGGTACATGTTGCTCATTTCATCAAGCGCACCCTCAGCGGTTTGCGCCAATGAGATACCATCGTTGGCATTTCTGATGCCCTGATTCATACCATTGATTTGACCGGTCAAACGATTTGAGATTTGCAAACCTGCCGCATCATCTGATGCGCCATTAATGCGTAAACCTGAGGATAGACGTTGGAAAGATTTATCCAGTACGTCGCCAGATGTAGTTAGTTGTCGTTGTGCATTTAACGACGATACATTGGTGTTAACGAATATAGCCATGTGGAGCCTCCTGTTGATTTTAGTCGGAATAACACCCTGTGATCCTTTACCAGTGACTTGGGAACGCCCGAATGATCCCAAGGTGACAAAGCAGTGTGTTTTTCCATGCAATTCGGTGCTTTATTTTCCTTTTTTTGTAGAAAGAAATTTAGAAGTCGAATTGCTACAAGTTGGCTATCGGCAAGCCTTAAAGAAACTTTAGGATTATTTTCAATTTAATTTCAGTTATATTGTAAGTTACTGATATTTATATATTTAAAAGATTAATATTTTCTGTAAAAAGAGTAAAGTGAACGCTTATGCGCATATTTGAGGGATTTATTTTGTAAAAAATAGAGAATGGCTGAGTCATTTGTATTCAGTACGCAGAAATACGCAAAAGTTACTTTTATGCTTGATAGGGGACGAAAACACAAGCCGTGTACTTTTTTCCCTTCAAACAACAAAAAAAGCGATAACTCTCGTTATCGCTTTTTTCGTTTTCGGTTTACATCAGACTACAACAGGAGGCATCGTTGATTGGTCTAACATAGCATTTCAATAGCGAAGTTCGGGCAACGCATTGAGATGATAAAGCAGTGTCCTTTGTAACAAATAAATAACCTGTCTCTCCAAAGCATCAGCCGTCTATTTCTTTCTTAAAACACAATCACTTAACGCTATAATTACTGCTAAAAAGTTGATTGTTTCTGCTTAATTAATGTATCGGACAACCGGCGGATTCCTTTAGCTTTTTTATTGGTTTTTTTGCATTTATTGAATTTATTTTGGTTTTTTGGAGAAAATCGACTAAATAAGGGAATTTTTTGGCGTGTTTACCTGTTTTGATTGAACTTTACGCTATCGCTGGGTTTGGCCTACGGCCGAGGAGGTCAAAAGCTTCACACGGAGGCACGGTGAAGCGGAGGTTCACGGAGAAAAAATAAGAATAAGAACAGAAAAAGGGTGTTGCTTCGCAATACGATTATACAAACAATTCATCTTTTTTCTGTCTTTTGCCCTTCTCCGTGAACCTCAGTGCTTCCGCGCCTCCGTGTTAGTTTTTTGTCTCTAGTCCGTTTTAGTAAATATCTCATTAAACATACCCACCACTTTTTGCACCGTTTCGAGCTTAACGTGGCGGTCATCCTCAGACCAAGGGTCTTTAATACATTGAGTCACCAATTCATAACTTGGCAGGTAATACATATCTTCATTATTTCGAATCAATTGCTCTGCCGCGACCCTAAGAACAGCTTTTGAATGAGTATTGGCCTCAATAACATGGTGTTCTGTGCCATGACCGGTAGCCATAAAGGGCACCGGAGAGATACTAATAATCAGTTTCAAGCCTGGATTATGTTGCTTTACAATATCAAAGAATGTCTGAATATTATCGACATTTTCTTGTACCGTCAGGGTTTTGTGCGTAACCAATGCATGCTGATACCCACTAGGGTTTCGCGACATCACACTACCATCACGAAACTGCCAACATTCATTTAGTCCCAGCGTGATAATAAAAACTTCTACCTGCTCTAGTGCGCGGCGAGTGGCATCAATATGGCTTTGATAATCTTCGATAAATGCTTGTTCATGGCCAAAGACCACATTTTCTCGATAAGGGTCATGCCAATAACCATTAGGCCGTTGAAATACCAGCTTTTTGGTGGGTTTTACGCCAAAAGCGCGTTCAGCCAGTTGTTTGAAACTGGGTGTATTAAACAAAATGCCATAGTTAGCACAAGCGATGGCCAATTCGTCGCCATACTCATAATTGTCAACAACCATACCTTTGGCCGGATCATCATTTCTTTCGGTGATGATATAGTTAAACCCTTCAAGTTGAAAAACCTTCGCAATCTCTTGGGCAAAACAACTGCCGGCAGAACCGATTGGCGTGTTCTTATCGAGCAATGGATACTTGTTAATATAGGGTAGCGTGTCGAATCTGGACGAAGGGTGTGTGGGATGATCAGGTGTCGGCCAAAAAATAGCCGCTGGTTTGAT
>CALKGI010000309.1 GCA_938085045.1 uncultured Alteromonadaceae bacterium | reverse complement strand
GTCGACGAATTGTTGCAACTGGTGCTTGAAACACCAAAAGCCAAGCGTTGCACCTATCAATCTGCATTTATGGCCCACGTCGGAATCGATCCGCTTGATACCTGCACTCAGGCATTAAAGCAAGCGCTTGTTGAATATGGCATGGGTGATATCGCCAAGATTGAAAGCTGTAACGATACTTTGGTACAACTGCTATTCAGTCAGGTTGTAGAGCCCAATATAGGGCAGAATGAGCCTTGTTTTATTTATCATTTTCCTGCCAATCAGGCTGCACTTGCCAAAATCCATGAACCAGATAATCGGGTTGCCGAACGTTTTGAAGTATATTTCAAAGGTATTGAGCTGGCCAATGGTTTTCACGAGCTGACCGATGGTCAAGAACAGTTGGCCAGGTTTGAGCGCGATAACGCCAAACGCATCAAAGATGGCAAAACTGCCAATAATATCGACCAACATTTGATTGATGCTTTGAATCATGGGATGCCTGATTGTGCAGGCGTAGCACTGGGTATTGACCGCTTGATTATGTTGGCTTTGGCTGCTGATTCTATCGATCAGGTGCTGTCTTTTGCTATTAAGCGGGCATGAGTCAAAAAAACTGCCAATGTTCCCGCTTTATTTCTAGATAAAACTTGCCAGATAACTAAAATGATATAACATAACAATTGTTATATTATATCATTTTAAAAATTGGACATAACCTTGAGTCTTTCAGCAAAAACCTTAGTGAAAACTGTCGCAAAAAACTTATTGGATAAAATTGGCATAGCTGCAACTTCGCTATGTGCTATCCATTGTTTGCTGCTGCCTTTTCTTTTGCCCGTGTTACCTATGGTTGGGGCAAGTTTTATTGCGCAAGAAAGTTTCGAAGACAGTGTATTGGCATTGACTATGGGATTAGGCTTTGTTGCATTATATTCAGGTTACAAACGCTATCATAACCGCTTTTATCCTTTTTTGATGTTGGCTGGTGGCGGTTTGATTTATTCGCAAAAAGATGGGTTTGGTGTCGATGTTGAGCCGTACTTGGTGATGTTAGGGGCTTCTTTAGTGGTTTTAGCTCACGTCAGCAACATGAAGTTGTGCCGACGTTGTACTGATTGTTAATCACGATATCTTTGAACTGTTTATTTTAATTGTCACTTTATGCCGTTTCTTCGAGTCTTAAAAAGGTATTAAAACAGCTCAATATCATCCGATGCATCCGATTCATGCATTTTCTCTCGATAAAGCACTAACGCCTCTTCTGCGGTAGCACCACTCATAATCGCTTCATACATCACATGCTCTGCATCGAGTGAATACGAACTTCTAATATGATCTCTAAGAGATTCCCAACCCACCGGGTCGTTTAAATTGCTGTCGTCTTTAATTAGATGAGAGAGTTTGTCTAGGCTGCTTGATACATGTTCCATGCGTTGACTGAGGCGGTCATAAAACTGAAAGGCGATGATGGCATTGTCGATAGATGCTGACATGTTATTGGCCAGCATGTTGATTTGAGACTGGGCATCACTGTCTTTTTGACCTTCAGCTGACAATGCCTGCACCTTTGAACAAAACTCAGCCATTTGGCCAAAGGATTCAGTCAAGGTGCCAACTGAATTGTCGCCATCGGTCAGGCTGGTGTGGATTTGGGTGACCGAAAGTCCCAACAGCTTGGCGGTTTCTGAGCGGAAACACCAAAGTGAATCTTTTACAATGTTGTCCTTCGTTGGCATCTTATCTCTTATCCTTGGTTAGGTTGAGTTTAATCGCTGACTATGCGTAACTGATCACTATAGTATTGGTGCAGTGCCCGCCCTAGTCAAATATAAAACTTCAATTGAATAAGCAGCTTAGATGAAATCTCCAAAATGCTGACCCATGCGGGTTACTTTTCCTGGTTCATTTTCTGATAGGAACGAAATGGTGTCCTTGGGGAAAACTGCGACAATGGTCGAACCCAGTTTGAAACGGCCCATTTCGGCACCTTTTTCAAGGCATATGCTGTTCGCACCCGTTGTTTCATATTGCCAGCGGAAAACTTTTTTGCCTCTTGGCGGTGAAATAGTACCTGCCCACATTGTTTCTATGCTGGCCACGATAGTCGCGCCAACCAGTACCATGGCCATCGGGCCTATTTCGGTTTCAAATATCGCCACCACGCGCTCATTGCGAGCAAATAGGTTAGGTACATTTTGTGCTGTTAAAGGGTTGACTGAAAACAAATCACCTGGCACATAAATCATTTCTTTGAGAGTACCTTTCATAGGCATATGAATGCGATGATAATCTTTGGGAGCTAAATAAACCGTGGCAAATTTGCCACCGACAAATGGCTCGGCCGTTTTTTCTGAGCCACCAAGCAAAGTGACTAGCGAATAATCGTGACCTTTGGCCTGAAAGATAGAATCATCAATAATATCGCCAAGTTGGCTGACGGCACCATCGACGGGGTGAACGAAAAGTTGCTCACCCTGTGCAAGAGGGCGCATTCCGTCTTTCAATGGTCTTGTGAAAAACTCGTTAAAGGTTTTGTAATCTGATGGTAGGCTGTTTTGTGCTTCATCCATATTGATTTTGTATTGCTTGATGAACAAAGCAATAGCGCCCCGGGTGATAAAACCCGCCTCGGCTGCGGCAATTTTACCGACAAGTCGTGACAGTGCATGTTTGGGCATAATGTATTGCAGGGCGATTTTTATTTTGTCTAAGATCACAAGTTGCTCTAAGTATGTGGAAACCGGTGGGTATTCTACCTTAATGCACCTTTATCTCACAATAGGCTCTCACCTACTGTGAGCAGGCTTATTGGCTTCCATACTCAGCAAAATACGATGATAACTGTCGTATCGCCTGCGGTCGATATGACCCTCGTCAACAGCTTTTCGAATGATACACCCTGGGTCGTCAAGGTGTTTACAATCTCTAAACTTGCAGCCGCCTTGATAATCGCGAAACTCCTTGAAACACCAAGTGACTCTGTCAACGTCCAAATGCCACAAACCAAAGTCTCTGATGCCCGGAGAATCGATAAGCTCACCGCCACTGGGAAAGTGATATAAACGGGCAACTGTGGTGGTATGTTGCCCCAAGCGGCTGTTTTGTGAAACTTCTTTGGTATCTATTTGACAATCGGGCAATAAAGAATTGGTCAGTGAAGATTTGCCAACGCCAGATTGGCCGACGAAAATACTCATTCGGTTCGATAAAAGGCTTTTTACTTGCTCAATACCGTCTTGGGTTTTGTTGCTGACCAAATGAAATGAGTAACCAATATCTTGATAGAGTTTAATATAACTGTTGATTTCTTGTTCAAGTTCAGGGGTCAGTAAGTCGGTTTTATTGAGTAAAATGACAGGTTCAATCTCAACATCTTCTGAGGCAACGAGATATCGGTCGATAATATTAGGGGTAAAATCAGGTAAAACTGAAGAAACAATTAGGATTTGATCGATGTTGGCGGCGACGGGTTTTACGCCGTCATAAAAGTCAGGCCTTGTGAGCACGCTGTGACGCTCGTGAACCGCTTCAATGACACCTTGTAACTCATTTTGTGCCAACTTAGCTCTGCGCCAACGAATTTTATCACCACAAACTAGGCTATTTATTGTTCGTCTGATGTTGCAACGTAAAATATTTCCTTCATCGTCTTCGATGTCGGCGTGTTGTCCGTACCGACTGATCACAGTGCCAGATTCTTGTGCACCGAGGCTATCATGATCCCAGTCAAGCGCTGGTTTTTGCTCGTCATGCAGCCTTTTTTTGTGATTGTGTTTTATCCGTCTGGATTGGGATTTGTTGAGTTTCTGTTTTTTTGCCACAGTGGGTTTATTTTGCCTTTTAAATAAATTCTTGTCAGTTGTTGCTAAATTTTGATTTTCTATAAACAATTAAGAGTATATGATATACCGAATGCATTGGGATCGAAAGGGTTTCAAATTACAGGTTTAACTATGGCTTTAGATGAAACAAATTTAATTTGGCTCGACTTGGAAATGACAGGATTAAATCCTCAGGTAGACGTCTGTCTTGAGTTGGGAACAATTGTGACCGACAGTGATCTTAATATTCTGGCCGAAGGGCCGGTGATAGCGATTCATCAAAGTGATGACGTTTTGAATAATATGGATCCTTGGTGTATTACCCAACACGGTAAAACGGGCTTAACTGAGCGTTGCCGTCAAAGTCAATACAGTGAAGAAGACGCGAGTCGAATCACCATGGACTTTTTGAAACAGCATGTTCCTGCTGGAAAATCACCTATGTGTGGTAACAGTATTTGTCAGGATCGTCGTTTCATGTTTATCCATTTACCTGTTCTGGAAGAATTTTTCCATTACCGAAATCTTGATGTCAGCACCATTAAAGAGTTGGCTCGGCGCTGGCGTCCTGACTTGATTAAAAAGATGAAAAAAGTCGGTGTTCATTTGACGCTCGAAGATATTCGCGAATCAATTCAAGAGCTTCAATTATACAAAAACGAATTCTTTGATTTAAATCCATAAAAGTTATATTGAATTAAATCCATAAGGCCTATAGGCAAACCTGCCCATAGGCCTTTTCAACTTCTGCGCCAACCCCTAGCGCCGCTCTAGAGCCTTTTAACATGAAACCCTGCAATAAACTGGGCAAAATCGTTTGCCGAATCAATCAAACCTCCCCCTTTTGGCGAGTCAAATTACTCAGTGTGGTTTTTGGTTTTGTGATTAAATTTGCCGGTACCGCCAAAATTCGTATTGATGCGCTTGAGTTCAACACATCAAAATTAACCTTGAAAAATCGCCGTCGTGTGCAAAATCACATTGGTTCTGTTCATGCGGCAGCCACAGGTTTACTTGGTGAGTCGGCGACTGGTTTCTTAATAGGGTTGCATATTCCTGATGACAAAATTCCGCTACTCAAATCTATGCATGTAGATTACGTTAAGCGCTCTGTTGGAGACTTGATTGCTGTGGCGAGCGTCACGCCTGAGCAAATTGAAGCGATGCGTAACACCGACAAAGGTGATGTGACCGTTCAGGTGACTATCACAGATGCAAAGGGCAATGAACCAGTAGAATGCGAATTCGTCTGGGCTTGGGTGCCGAAGAAAAGATGACAATAAAAATATCCCCAATCACACCAGAGCAAGATGCCAGAACAGCACAAGTCGTTCGAACGGTCTTAACCGAGTACGGCGCCAATAAACCGGGTTTCGCTTGGGCAGATCCTCAGTTAGATCATTTATCCCAAGCTTATGCTGGCGATAACTCTCAATACTTAGTGGCGATGCAAAATGGTATTGTTATGGGCGGCGGTGGCATTGGCCCACTTGAAGGCCGTGATAACCGAGTTTGTGAACTGCAAAAAATGTATTTCTTACCACAAATAAGAGGGGCTGGCGTTGGCACTGCCCTATTAGGAAAACTGCTGGACTTTGCGCGTGAGCAAGGTTATCAACAATGTTACCTCGAAACGTTGGTGTCGATGGGTGAAGCCAATGGTCTATATAAAAAAACAGGTTTTAAAGCGTTAGACAAACCCATAGGTAATACGGGCCACGGTAGTTGTGACACTTGGTACTTGTTGGAGTTGTAATCGGGCGTTATACTCAATTAATCTCTTCTATTAACCCTCTTTAAAGAATCGAAAATGGATAAGACAGTCGAAAGTCCGTGTATCAGAAGTTGTTGTCTTGATGACAAGGATATTTGTATGGGTTGTTTTCGACATTTGGATGAGATCACCGGCTGGGGTCAATTTTCTGATCAACAAAGACAAACGGCACTCGAACTTGCATCGAAGCGCAAAGGTAGCTATAAACACCTGATAAGATTCTACTAAATTGACTGGCCGCAGATGATCAAAAAAGTTCTAATCATCGAAAACTCTTCCACTTTGGCGATGCGCGTTAAATTGTTGCTGGAGCTACAAAACTGTGAAGTCACCCTAGTTAATGAAGTGGACCTGCAAGACGATGAACTTGAAAACTATTTTGATTTGGTGGTATTGGAATATTCCATTTCTTTTGTTCTAGTCGAGCAAGTTAAACAGGCATTTCCGTTCAGTGCTTTTATTATTCTCGCCCCTTCCCCTGATGCCATGAGTTCATCTAAACCGCTGCTGGCGGTGCAAATGGTGTTACCTAACAGTTCAACCATCTATGCTTTTTTTTCAAACAAAGACATTCTTGCTCAACTTGATACGGTATTAGAATTGTCGATTAACGGTGATAATTTACCATTACCCAAAATTCTGTTGGTCGATGACAATGCCGAGCGACTGGATGAATTAAAAAATATTCTCACTGGTGCAAACCTCCAGGTAACGGCGATGACTTCTTTGCAACAGGTTAAGGATAAAATCGTTCATCATGGCACGGTTGATATTTTGGTGTCTGACTTTCATATGGACAGTTGTACTGGCATTGATGTATTTCGTGAGATAAAACATCATTTTAAAGATTGTCAGTGTATTTTGCTTACCTCTAGGCAGCACCATAATGTACTGATAGACGTCATTCGTTTGGGGGTTAGCGAAGTACTCGAAAAACCGGTGTACGAACATATTTTATTGCAATCAATCCATAAATTGTGGCAAACCGAGCTGTTGATCCATTCAAATCAAGAGTTAGTGGTGCGTTTACAAGAAACCTTGGACGTTTTAGTTGAGCGAGATATTTTGCTACGAGTGTTGTACAACAGCACAGCAGACGGTGTGATGGTGGTAGATGAAGGTGGAGAAATACTGGAAACCAATCACGCCTGTGATTTATTGTTTGGATATGACAAAGAGGAATTCAAACAAGTTCGTTTCAATAAGATTCTTAATAAAAGGTCTAATGAGCGATTGGATGCTTTGCTTAAAATAGATACCAAAGAACAAAAGTTTTCTGTGGAGGTCGAGGGGATCAGTAAATCTGGTTTGACTGTGCCTGTGTCTATTTCGTTTAGTAAAATCAATTATCATGGCCGTAAAGTCTATGCCGGTATCCTGCGTAATATCAGCCAATTTGTTAATCAACGTGATCAACTAGAACAACAAAAAGTACTGCTCGAAGCCAAAGTGAATCAGCGTACCAAAGCCTTAGAAGATGCTAAAAACGTGGCCGAACAGGCAAACAGCAGTAAATCAGAGTTTTTGGCCAATATGTCTCATGAACTTCGCACACCAATGCATTCGATATTAAGTTTTGCTCGTTTTGGTATTGATATGCTCCATTCAGGTAAAGTAAAAACCGAAAAACTCACCAAGTATTATTCCCGAATTATTACCAGTGGTAATCAATTGTTAAAGTTGCTCAATAACTTGTTGGATTTATCTAAATTGGATGCTGGCAAGTTTCCTTTTATGCCAGTAAGGGGATCAGTTGGCGATGCCATAAAGCATGTAATAGGTGAAGTATCGGGGTTGGCCAGTGAAAAAAGTATCGAAATTCGTTTCAAGTCCCAGTCAAAACACTCTTTGGTGTGGTGTGATGTTGAGCTAATTCAGCAGATTATTCGTAACTTACTGGGCAATGCCTTGCGATTTAGTCCTGAACAAGGTGTTATTTTAATTATCTTAAGTGATGCACAAGTACACACCAAACAAGGTGAGGTCGATGCAGTACAGATTATGGTCATTGACGAAGGTGTAGGGGTGCCTGAATCTGAGTTGGAACAAATCTTCAATCAATTTTCCCAGAGCAGTAAAACCAACAAAGGGGCAGGGGGTACCGGCTTGGGGTTGGCAATATGTAAAGATTTAGTTGGCCTTCACCAAGGAAGAATATTTGCGACCAATAATCCCAAAGGCGGCGCCACCTTCACCGTAAAAATTCCGGTAGCAAATCCTGACGCCACTGATTAGGCATAATTGTTGTATCCAAAAAAAAGTAAAAATCAGGCTTTACTATAGAAAAATCAACTATAGTTAACACATTCTAATTATATCAATATCATGGAGTACGGATGTCGAACCAGAATATAGTACTTGCGGTTGACGACGAGCCTTTTAACTTGGAAATTCTTGAGGAAATTCTGTCTGATGGCTATCAGTTTCATTCTGCCAAAAGCGGCCCTGAATGTCTTGAAGTGGTTACCCAGCTCAATCCCAGTGTGATCTTGTTAGATGTTAGTATGCCGGATATGGACGGTTACGAAGTTTGTCGCCGTTTAAAGAATACTGAACAGACCAAAGACATTCCAGTTATGTTTGTTTCTGCACGGGGTGCATTAGATGAGCGAATTGAGGGGTATAATGCAGGTGGTGAAGATTACATTGTAAAACCGTTTGCCCGTGAAGAGTTGGAGGCAAAATTAAGGGGCTTATTCAGGATTCAGGAGCATCAAAAAGAACTCGAATGTCAGGTACAACAGGCAACCGAGATGGCTTTTAGTGCCATGTCGAACAGTTCTGAAGTCGGTATTGTTATGCAGTTCGTCGAAAGAACCCAAGAACTGCACAGCGTAGAAGCGTTGTCGAGTGCTTTGCTCGAAACTTTGTCGGCTTATGGTTTGGCCGCCTCATTAGAAATTCGACCGGATAATGCGCCAATACAACACTTTTGTTCCCATGGCTCAGTATCACCGATTGTGGTTGAGTTGTTTGATTTGCTGAAAAACAAAGGTCGAATCTATTCTTTTGAACCTAGAATGATGATTAATTATCGCCAGCTCAGCATTTTATTAATGAATATGCCTCAGACTGACGAAGATAAAATGGGTCGCTTGCGGGATCACTTGTGTTTTATCAGCAGTTCGGCAGAACAATGCCTGTCGGCGATTATGACTGAACTGGAATTGGATAAACAAAAGGAAGCTCTAAAAGAAACCATTGTTTCAGTCAAAACAAAATTCGAAGATTTGGTGTGGGTGCTAAACGAAAGTCACAGCATAAACGAAACGATTTTCAAGGAATTACAAGAGCAGTTCGAATCTCACATTCCAAGTATGGGGCTGGAAGAAGATCAGGAGCAGTATATTTACCGTTCACTAGACAAAACGATTCAAAAATCTGTTGCCCGTGAAGACCAGGTGATGAACATCAAAACCACCTTCGTAGAGATTGAAAACGATTTAAATCATTTGCTGGGCAAAGAATAGAATATTTAATAGCAATAGGGGATGCGTTCTAGCTAAATTTGAGCCTGTAAATTAAATTGTGTAACTGCTTATTTATAGTACCCTGTTAGGGACTCTAGGATAGGCAGAATATGAATAGAAAAGAATTAGAAGCGTTTGCCCGTGAGGCAGCAAAATCACTAAAGACTGAAAAAGATCTCA
>CALKGI010000308.1 GCA_938085045.1 uncultured Alteromonadaceae bacterium | reverse complement strand
CGCCAAGGCCAGATATACCCGCCATTTTTATCTTTTCGACCAGAAACTCAGGCGTTTCTTCACTACAATGAGGCACTGGTTCTCGGTCAACCCAGCTGTCTTCGCCATCGGGTTCAATAAAAACACAAGGCTCTGATAAGGCCGAAGGGTGTGCAATAGGGTGAGCTTCAATTTTGCTGATTGTGCCAGACGTTGGCGCATGAACCGGCAGAGATAATCCTTGAGCAGGCTGTGTTAATGGCTGGCCTTTTAATACGGTGTCACCTTGGGCGACCAGTAGTTTACCTTGAACGCCAATATGCTGCTTGAGCGGCACAATCAGCTGCGCAGGCATTGGCAGTTGGCTTATCGGCTGGCTGCTGGTGATTTCTTTATGACTTGGCGGATGTATGCCGCCGGGTAATGGCCATAATCGTCCGTTTTGAACTTGTTCAAACAAAGATTCCACTGCGTCTACTTATCCACTTGAGTTATCGGAATGGCTTGCAAATCCCATTTCCAGTTATTGGTGGTCACGGCCAAAGGCACCATGTCGATGCAATCTACAGGGCAGGGCTCTACGCACAAGTCGCAGCCAGTGCATTCGTCGGTGATGATGGTATGCATCATTTTTGACGCGCCCATGATGGCATCAACTGGGCAAGCCTGAATGCATTTGGTGCAGCCAATACAATCTTCTTCAATAATAAATGCGACTTTCTTTACGGGGTCTTTTTCTTGATGGGCCTCGTCAAGCGGAATTGCTTCAACACCCATAAGGTCTGCAATGTGTTGTACTGTGGTCTCTCCACCAGGAGGGCACTTGTTGATTTGGTCGCCATTAGCAATGGCTTGAGCGTAAGGTTTACAACCGGGATAACCACATTGACCGCACTGGGTTTGTGGCAGTAGGGCGTCGAGTTGGTCGACGATAGGGTCGGATTCGACTTTGTATTTAATGGCAGCAAACCCGAGGATAGCGCCAAACACCAATCCCAAAATACACAATAAGATAACGCCAGTAATAAAACTCATATCAGACTTTTACCAACCCGGTGAAACCCATAAAGGCCAGTGACATCAGTCCGGCGGTGATCATCGCAATTGATGCGCCCTTAAAAGGGGCTGGAATATTGGCCAGTGCCATGCGTTCTCTCATGGCCGAAAATAAAATAAGTACAAACGAAAACCCAGCGGCGGCACCAAATCCGTAAACTGCCGACCCAAGCAGGTTGTAATCGGCTTGAACGTTTAGCAGAGCAACACCCAATACAGCGCAGTTGGTGGTGATTAACGGCAGAAATATACCTAGTAGGCGATAAAGCGTAGGGCTAGTTTTGTGCACGACCATTTCGGTAAACTGAACCACCACGGCAATCACTAAAATGAATGACAATGTACGCAGGTATTCGAGTTCGAAGGGCTGTAGCAAAAAGTGGTTGATGAGGTAACTGCAAACCGAGGCCAGTGTGAGAACAAACGTGGTGGCCAAAGACATACCAATGGCGGTTTCGAGCTTGCCCGACACGCCCATGAACGGACATAGGCCAAGAAACTTAACCAACACAAAGTTGTTCACCAAAATTGTACTGACCAGCAGTAACAAGTATTCAGTCATCGAACGCCCACCAGAAATTGCCTATTTTAAAAACTCGTATTATTAAAACAAGACGGGAAAATTAATGGCGCATATTATCCAGTTTTACGGGCCTTTTAACAACCTACAGAGTATGGGGTTATGGGCAAATTTTGATGTTTTTGTTGGCTTTTGGGCGTTGAATGGCTAAAACGGTGCAGGTTTACCGATGAAGTAACCTTGAGTGCCGTCGATAAACAGTTTTTCTAACACGTGTTTTTCTTTTTGTGTCTCGACACCCTCAGCAAAAACACTGACACCTATGCGGTGGGCCAAGTCGACCATCATGCGCATGAAATACTGGTTGTTTTTGTCTTCATCAATGCCACGGGTGTAGGTGCCGTCCATTTTGATGAAATCGGGTTTTAAGTCGCGAAAGAACTTAAATGAGGTTAAACCAACGCCAAAGCGCTCTACCGTGATGCGAGCGCCACAACGGTGTATGAGGTCAATAAACTTTTTGCTGGCTTTAACATTCTGTTGCAGGCCAAATTCAGACACTTCAAACACCAACCTCGCGGCGACTTGTGGATCTTTTTGCAAACGGCGCTCTAACCAAATTAAAAACTGTTCATCGTGCACCGTTTTAGGGGTGATGTTTAAACCAAAAGATTGTTCAACTAGGCTTTTTTCTTTGATGATGGTGAGGGTGGATTCGATGATCATGCGGTCAACTTCGGCAATTTTGTCGAGCTTTTCGGCCATCGCCAAAAATGAGGCGGTGGGTAATACCTGATCTTCGCCGGTTTTGAAGCGAGTCAGCACCTCAGCATACGCTTTGGTATTGCGGTTACAGGGTTGAATAGTTTGATGCATCAATGCGACTCGTCGATTTTCGATAACATCTTCAATCACCTGACGCCAATTTTGATTGCCATAAGACGCGCTGGCGTTGTCGAGAATGTCAGATTCGTTTTGCGAGTGCCAAGCGTTGGTTTGTTTGGTTTGGGCAATAGAAATCGCGGTATCGGTTAGCGCCAAAATTTCGCCAAGTGGTATACCTGCCTTGTAATTGATAAGGCCGGTATAGGCGACTGAATCTAATTGGGCAATACGTTGATATTCGTTGAACTTTGATTGTAGATTTTGCGCAAAAGCTTCGGCTTCTTTGAGCGTTTTGCTCGGCAGCACCACGGCAAAATCAGAGCCGTTCAAGCGATAAACTCCGGTTTTATCGTAAGAGCCGGCGCTGTGGGTAATGATGTCGACCACGTCTTTGACGTATTTGTCGCCTTCTTGATAACCCTGAGCATGGTTAATTTCTTGTAATACAGAGCAGCGAACCACCGCCAGTGCGCCAAATTTGATACTGGTTTTGCTGCCAAGTTGTTCATCAAAAAATTGGATAAAACGATTACGGTTAGGCAAGCCTGTCAGTTCGTCTTTAAGGGCTTCGGTTTTTATCAATTCTGCCGAGTTCTTGAACTCTTTCATTTGGTCGTCAACAAAGGCGCCGAGCTTTTTGACTGCCTCTACTACTGAGGCAAATTTTGGCGGGGTTTGGCTCCAGTCTACCGTGGTCTTTTTCTTGCCTTGGTCGGTCTTTGCATACAATTCAATATTTTTGGCGATGTGGTTAGACACGCGTTCAAATACGCCGCCAAGGCCGAGTTTGACCATAATCAGATTAAACAGAGTCAATACCAAGGTGGTTGCGACAATGATCATGAGCAGCTGGTCAAGCAACAAAAGCTCATTGGCTAAATTGATTTCAAATGACAATTTAATATTGAGGTCTTTGTTAGAGATTTGTTGGTTGATGGGCAGTGTGTCGATTGCAGAGAATAACTGATGACTGATGGTCGCAGGTGCGTCTGGGCTGATGTAAGTATATAAAACAGAGCCGTCGAGTTGGCCGATGTTTAGTGCGCTAAAGTCATAGGCTTTGCGTAATTGACGGGCCAGCAACTTAGGATCGTTACTGACATTGTTGGCAAGCAGCTGTTCAACGACTTGGGTTTTTTCTTGATGGGCTAGCGTGAGGTAAGCCGAAAAGCTGGAGATCACCAGTGCCATCAAAACACCAATTTGTATCAGCGTCAGTAATACTTGTTTTATAACAAAACTTCTTAATATATTCATTGGGGGTTTTTTATGGCTGGTGCGATTCGAGTTCATTAAAATATAAGTCAAAACCAAAGGCAATGCATAGCTTTAATTTCGGGTAGAGACAATTGAATTATATAAAGGGAAGGTAATTAGAAATAACAGAAAATATTTGTCACGCCAGTGTAAGAAGTAAGTGGCTCCCCAGGTAAGATTCGAACTTACGACCTGCGGATTAACAGTCCGTCGCTCTAACCGACTGAGCTACTGGGGAATTGGATTCACTTTAAAAACTGTTAAAAATTGGCTCCCCAGGTAAGATTCGAACTTACGACCTGCGGATTAACAGTCCGTCGCTCTAACCAACTGAGCTACTGGGGAAGCGCCTTTTTAACGGGGCAGGATGTTAATGTGAGTGCGACCAAGTGTCAACACAAATTGTTATATTTATACAAATTTAATTCTGTTCGTTTAATGTTTATCCGTTTTTAGCGTAAAAAGGCGTAAATGACGACTAATAACACAAAAGCACCACTTTGACGGCCTTTATGGGGTTATGGGCATTCAAAAAATGCTTAAAATAAAAATTTAAAAACACTTGTAATTGTTCACTGGTGATGTCCTCAAAGTCTCAATTTACCCTTAGTATTCAGGTACACCCTTATAGAACAACCGCTGTAGCTGGTTATCCACTAAAACTTTATCTATAGCAGCTTTGGATATAATATTTCAGAATATCTGGTTTGACATATCATGTGGAAGTGACTAAGTTAAGACCATATCAATAGCAAAAGTATAATATTTAATGGCAACGCCGGTTAAAGTCAAAGTTAAAGTCGTCAAGGACAATAGTGGTATAACGATGGAGATACCTATGCTCATCACCGAGCAGGGAATAATGAGGCCTTTACTCGATTATCTCTTGTCGCGTGCTCATGATAGGAGCGTTAGTTGGATGAACAAAGTTGTTCATGGTACATACTTATTAATGCAGTATATGGAAGCAAACAAAGATTGCTTTCAGCTACCTGATATATTATTTGGTACATTTGCGGTTCGACTATACTCTGGCACCATTGGTGATGATGGACATGACCCATCAGGTCTATACTGGCTACCTGTTTCGACTGACACCGCCAATGGCACAATTGTTTCTTTAAATGGTTTAACTGATTATCTGGCAAATGCAAATAAAACCAAATCTATGAATCCGCTTCGCGCCGCATCCTCATATGAAGAACGCCTAAATTATGCTGCATGGTATAAAAAAAATAATCACAATTTTCTTGGGCACATTAGAAATAAGTCTATTAACCAGACTGCTAAACTGGCTCGAAACTTAAAAGGCCGTCGAGGATTAGTAGCCTCAAGTGATGACAGTGCTATTTCATTTGATGAAAAATTATTTGCTCAGTTTTATTCAAAAGGAATGGGGAGCGGTAGTGACTTTCGGTCAAACCTACGTAATCAGCTCATATTGTTGATGATGCATTTTGCTGGTTGTCGAGAAAGTGATTGTTTACATCTTTGGGTGGAAGATGTTTTCGATGATCCTTTCGTAACAGGTAGTGCGATAGTACGATTGTATCATCCAGAAGATGGTGCAAGCCCAAATGATTGGCATTCTAAATCAGGGCAGAAAAATAGATCTGCTTATTTAAAAGAAAAGTACGGCTTGACAGCTAGAAATAAAATGGTGGGTACACAGCGTGTTGGGTGGAAAACGGTGGTTACCAACAATAGTAAGGAGAATTATATACAGCTATTCTGGTTTCCCCAGCAAGCTGGGGTATTGTTCAGAACCCTGTGGGATGAATATTGCAGGTATTTACTGACCGTTGAGCGGCATCACCCCTATGCGTTTGTCTCTTTTAAAACTAATAATGCGGGGAGTCCGTATACCTTGAACTCGTTTCATGACGCTTACAAAAAAGCGTTGAACCGGATCGGTAAAACAAAATCAAAAGTTGATGGACTAAGCCCTCATGCCCACCGACATGCGATGGGAAGACGGATGGAAAATGCAGACGTTAATCCACGTATCATTCAAAAAGTACTCCATCACAGTTCAATTGAAAGTCAAATACCTTACACAACACCAAATGTGCAGCGTGTTACGCAGGCTTTGAATCAAAGCTACAAACTACTAGAACAGAAAATAACAGATAAGCAATGTCTCGATGTGTTGCCTGATTGGCAAGACATTGTAAAAACTGGCTTTGAAGATGTAGACCCGACTGGGCTATTTAGTGGATTTGACCCAATGCTCAAAGGAGCGACTGATGGACAAAAATAAACAAGCTGAAGCATTGGTTATTGATGTTGAGTCGACTGAATCTGGTGAAGATCCGAACTGGGAATTGCCAAATTGGACAATGCCGTACTTAAAGCTAAACGTGAACAGAAAAAGAAATAAAAATGACAATCGTTCTTCTGATATGAATTTCTACTGGGTTGTGGATACTTATGGTGAGAAATGGGAAGAATGGAGAGCAGTATTTGCTGATTGGATATATCTCAATAATGGTAGTATTGGCCAAAGGCTGGATGCGCTTTGTTGGTTTTTTGTCACCTACTTGGAACCTAATGATACGTTCCGGAGTATGGACAGTTTTTTTAACCTGTGTCATCGACTGCCAAAAATAGATGAAATCTTAAAAGACAGATACCAACAAAACAACGCAGCAAGAAAAAACAACCTGATTATCGATTTCTTGAATTGGTTGATTAAAGACAAATTTAGCAATATTGAAAATGGAGTTGAAACACCAACCGTTGGGCATCCATATCAAAAGATGTCCTATGAGAATGCACCAAAAGAAACTTGCAAAACTTCGTTACCCTATAAGTATATAAGGGAATTGGTTGACATTCTTTGCCCCAATAAGCGCGGTTCATTTTGTGATTGGAACCTGACACAAGACGAAGAGAATGGGGATTGGTTTACTGTCGATCCCAGAATGATTGACAAAAAAGACCCAGACTGTGTTTGGCGTACAACGGGGTCAAAATATTTACATCAAATGTGGTCTCCGGTTCGGTCAGTTGCTGTGTATATTTTACTAAATATTCCACTGCGTGGTTTTCAGGTTAGAATGCTGGACAGTGGTGAGGCAGATACTTGGCGATATGAAAATGGGCAATGGGTAATTAACAAGACTCATAAATTTGCAGGGGGTGAGTCTAATCAGCTCACTAAAAACGGCATTTTTAGGAGAATAAAGATACATGAAATAGGTGTATGGGAAACTGGGCTTTTTATTAATACCAATAAAACAGCAGACCTCAATAAGGAATTACATGATAAGGGCTACGTTATCCCTTGGAATCATGAAGATGTCTTGTTTTGGCTGGAGAAATTAAGGAATTGGCAAGAAAAGTACAACCCTATTGCTAGTCCGACGAGCTGGTTTGAATTAACCGCAAAACATTTGGGGTCAGCAAAATCGTTGGCCACTTTGGCAGAACGTGGCTCCAATTGTTTTTTGTTTCGTGATCCTTGTATCGCCGGTGGCCGAAACAAACCTATTGTAAAAACAAAAGTTGACGCTGCGTGGATTAAATTGCTGGAAACCTTGGAAGAAAAGGTCTACAAAAGAGGTGAAACTGTCGGTGATAACGGCAGACTCAAATTTGTATATTTTAATAAAAAAACTAAAAACAAGAAAACAGATTTTCCAATCCATAGCTTGCGAGTGTCTCTGCTGACACATTATTTTTTAGACGGCCAAGTGCCATTACCCGTATTGTCAAAGTTAGTTGCTGGGCATACCCGGATATTTATGACTATCTACTATTTGTCTATCTCGCCCAATGTCATGCGTGACAAAATGTTTGAGGCAGAAAGCAAGATGGAAGACAACCAAGAAGAGTCATTTAAGAGCTTTCTTAAGGATGCCAGACTAAACCAAATACCGGTCAAGTGCACCTACAAGGACCAAGACAGTGTATTTACGGCTTTGGCAAACCGAAACCCGTTGGGTTGGGAAAATCGTCATATTGGTATGTGTTTGGTGGGCGGTAACACAATGAAATCTGATACGAAATCAATAGGTAGTTGCTGGAATGGTGGCGAAGTATTGGGTGGGTCAAAAAACAGTAGTTCGACTATTCATGAAGCGGTGCCAAACGGGCCAGAAAATTGCGTACGATGCCGATGGCTTATAACCAATGTAGATTACTTGGATGCACTTAAAGCTCATTTTAACGTGTTAAGTTATAAGCTTTCGTTGGCGGTAGATACCTCTAAGGAGTCTGCGCAGCAGGTGGAATCGCTAGAGGATGCGCGTTATCAGGCTGAATTGTCTGATATACCTTTCGTTAAGCAAAATGAGTTGCAGATCGCCCTACGGCGTTACCAAAAACAAATAGTTGAAGCCGACGAGTATGCGAAGGATGTTCGGCAATGTTTCACACTGATTTGCCGGATCATCAGTCAAGAACTCAAGCGCAGTAAAAAAGATAACGCACAAAAGCTGGTTGCCGTGGGGACGCTGGATGATATCAGTTATCCGATTTCTCTTATCGAATCTGAATCTGAATTGTTTCAATTGTCCGGTATTTGCGAAAACGCCGAGGTTTATCCTGATCTTCAAGATGAAATACTGAAAACACCGGCAATTGAGAAACGTTCCAGAATATTGAATACATTGTTGATGAAAGACGGCTATAAACCTATTTTTATGGGGATGGATGAAAGGATGCAACTTATAATGGGCAATGCATTTATGCGGAAAATGGCCTTACAGGTGGCGTCAGAAGATAATCTGATTGAAGGGTTGCAAAAGGTCTGTGGGTATATGGATACTCACCAGTCATTGAAAGACCTGGGTTTGATCGACGATGTACTTGCTGAAATGGAGGAAGAGCTACCGGTATTTCAATTGTCTACGCTAGTTGATAAAAGTCTTCTGTCCAAAGCCAAGGGGAAAATATGAGCCAGCAAAAAGAAGTGCTTGAAACCCTAAAATCAAATGCTTCAAAACGGAAAAAGAACACGCTTAACCTGCTATATAAGCTATTAGAAAATCACACGAAAAAGGGAGAGATTGATTTTACTATTGCCACCATTGGTCGACTTTCTGAGGCATATGGCGGTCCTTCAACACAGGCGATTAGAAATAAAACCGGTATTGACTATCGGACGTTAATTGAGGTGTTTGCAGAAGCAGCAAGACCTAAGGTTGTTAAGCGTGCAGCAAAAACGATGAGTGCACTCTCACTTAACGATGAAGATATTTTGAAGAGAATTACCGAGCCTGCATTACGGGCTGTTGTCGCCTCAATCATTCGTGAAAGGGATTTGGCAAGAAAGGAATTAAAAGTCCTGAAAAACCAGACTAATATTGTTGTTGATTGTCGTAAACAAGCCGCACCAGCAACTGTACTGGCGAATGAATCAGGCACAATCGAGCTACTGTCTACAATATCTGAGCTACTTAATGGCTCAGAGAGTGAGGCATTAGAGGACGCAATATCAGATAGCTTATTTGAACAAAGAGGGTGGACGAAATTCGACAATGGTCGTGTTAAAGATGAAATGGGTAGCCATCTTTACAAACCAGGTTATGTCGTTGCAATCAGAAAAATTCTAGCGGAGTTGGATAATGGCTATTGGTCAGCAAAAAGGCGACAGAAATGTAACGGCGTTTGAAAGCTGGATAGCCTCAATGTGTGATGACGATTTTCGGCAAATTGTATTTCGGGGGCAACTTAATCGCGGTGAAGTTTCCAAAGGTGTTGATTGCGCCAAATCAGCATTGCGACAGAATCCAAGAATGGCAAAGATGTTGGCCAATTTGGAGGATGCGTTGCGTAAACGCGGTGTATTGCCGGATTTGGCCGAACAAGCCAAGATGAATGCGGATAGACCCGCCCTCCATGACCAAAAAGCCCGTCAGCAGGCGCTGGATGCCAAACGAGTTGCCAAACTTGAACAAGAAAACATGGAGTTG
>CALKGI010000307.1 GCA_938085045.1 uncultured Alteromonadaceae bacterium | reverse complement strand
ATAAATCAACCGATAAGCTGGTTAGAGGCAAAGACCGAGCACCAACCGATTTGCTCGATAAACTGACCATCAATATTCTTCATAACATTAAGCTCGAAAGGGTCGCGATTCAAATTGAGACCGCCCAGATAAAGGTTATTGCGGTGTCGGTGTTAATTATCACCTTATTGCTGGCGTCTTTATTGTCGATTTTTTTGGCGTTAACCATTTCGCGCTTGTATGCCAAGCAAGAGCGCATTGCGGTCAGTTTGTCGAAATACCTGTCACCACAAATTCACAAGTTTATATTTTCGGGTGAACGAAAAGTCAAAGTCGAAACGCATCGTAAAAACCTCACCGTGTTTTTCTCTGATATTCAAGGGTTTACACAATTAACCGACACAGTCGAACCTGAAGCATTGACGGCACTGCTCAACGAATATTTCAACGAAATGTCGATTATCGCATTGAGATACGGTGGCACTGTAGACAAATTTATGGGTGATGCCATCATGATTTTTTATGGCGATCCAGAATCTAAAGGCTGTAAACAAGATGCTTTAGATTGCCTGTTAATGGGGCTTGAGATGCGAGAATGTATGAAAGGCTTGCGTGAAAAATGGCAGACTGAAGGTATATACGAACCCTTGCAAATTCGCGCAGGGGTGAATTCTGGTTATTGTACAGTGGGTAACTTTGGCTCAGAAGACCGCCTTGATTACACCATTATTGGCGGCACGGTGAACCTAGCCAGTAGGCTTGAGTCGGTTGCTGAGCCTAATGAAATTATCATTTCGCACCAAACTTACTCGTTGGTTAAAGACATCATTTACTGTGAGAAAAGAAGTAAAATTCAAGTCAAAGGCATTGCTCACCCTGTTCAAACCTACCGAGTGGTAGATATTCACGAAAAGGTCAGAAAAGAACATGCTGAGCTTAAAGATGACTTGCATAAAATGCTTGAAAAAATCTACCCGTTTGAGCTGTCTGATGATGAACGCTCTCAAATTGGTCAGATTTTAGAAGATAAACGAGACAAGTTGAAAGTCGAACTTAAATGAGCCTTGATAACACTAAAAGCCGGGCATAAATGCCCTAACTACAAAAGCGCATCAATCGCGGCATCCTTGCCGCGTTAGCAACAATTTACTCGCAGTGCTTTTTCTTTTTCCAAGCTTGTTTAATCACTTTAAAGCCCGCTTTGGCTTCAACCATAAAGGGTTCTACGTCAAAATGTGCGGCATCGTCGAGTGTCACAAAGGTGACGTTGGCATCAGGCTGGGTGATTTCAAGCCCATTGATGTAGGCTGTAGTTAACGAAATTGGCACGTTTTGGTCGCCGTGCGAATTGATAACGTACACTGGAATATCCCACTGTGCGTTGATTTTTGGCAAGCCCAACAAATGCTCTAACATTTGTTCTGGTGTTTCAGGCGGTACTTCGAACGGTTCCATGTATCGTGGAGCGCCAGAGATTGGCATAATCGCCGAGAATTCTTCTTGATGATCTGCACCAATTGCCCAAGTGCCAAAACCACCTGCGCTGTAACCTGTGAGCAAGATTTTTTCGTCGTTGATTGAGTATGTTTCTTTAATGTCTTCCATCAATTCAAATAAGGCATTGGTGTTTGCTGGTGCATGCCAACTATCAGACACAGAGCTTGGGGCGATAATAATGGCATTTTTGAACGTTGTGCTCATCATCGATTCCATAAACTGAAAACCGTAATCTAGCGGTGCTGCGTCACCGGCCCAGCCATAATGCAAGGCGACAACCAAAGGCATATTCTTACGTTTGTTCACATTTTTTGGTAGATGCAAACCATAACCGTAACTTGTGCCGTCGGCCAATTGGGTGGTTTGTGAATAGTCACCTTTTACCGTGGGCATGTCTTGTGTTTGTTCTGCCATTGCTGAGGTGCTACTGAGGCCTACAAATAAGCCTGCAAATACTAATCGTTTGAAATCATTCATCTTAACTTTCCTTTAATTACCTATCGACTAAGTGATATCGCCTTGCGCTATTTGTTAGCGGTGCTAGTTCATTTTGCTAGAACGATATCGATTCGAGATGCACTATCGCATTGGCACCCAACCTAGGCATAGAAATTATCAGACGAGTGATGACAACCATCAGACAGCCCTTGTTTTTAAAGGGCTGTATAGATGAAATATAGACTTAAAAGTTTGTCAGAAAAATCAAATATGGGTCAACAACCAGTCGGCTATTGTCGATGGCAAAGCAGAAATGTTCGAGAAAAGACCGTGGTTATCTTCTGGATAGACAATCAGTTTGTGAGGGCGATTGGCACTTTTGAGTTGTTCGGCAAAATCAATCGATTGCTGCACGTTAACGCGCTTGTCTTTGGCGCCGTGAATTAACAATATAGGGGCGGTGGCAGGCAATTTGTCTAGCCAGTTTACTACCGAGCGTTTTGCCAGTTCAGCGCTTCTATTTTTGGCAAAGTCAGGAATGCGTTTTTTATAGACACCTTCCATGAACGGTCGCCATTTCAATGCTTTTTCGGCATCAGTGTTGCCCGCGATTGAGACGATTGCCTTCACTTTTGGCATCGATTGAGCAGCAATATACGATTGCATAACACCTCTACTCCAGCCTACTAAAGCCACTCGGTTGATATCCGCTTCTGGGATTTCTTTAAGTAAATCAACCAGCTTTAGTACATCGTTCACATCAGCGCCGCCAAACTCGTCTTCTCCATTATTCTTTATGCGCCCACTGCCACCACGGTATTGACTGCCAATAACGATGAAACCCTGCGCAGCAAGGTCAGATAAAAAGCTGCGCTTTTTGCCAAAAATTACATATCCAAAAGAGCCATTACCACCACGGTTGAAAATAATAACAGGTAATTTTTTGGCCTTGGTTTTACGGGGTAAAAGGTAATAACCTTCAACGGTTAAACCATCAACAGAGTATGTAAAATCATTGCAAGCAATTGTGCTTTTGGTTTTGTCAAATTCTGCCCTTGGCATGTATGTTTGAAAGCGTTCGGCGTTGAAGTTTTTTTTCTTCGATTTAAGTATGTTGAGCCAACTGTCATAGCTTTTAAAGTGGTCTCGATAACACGATTTCTGATTCTCAATGAGTGGGGTATTTTCACTATGCGCAGTAAATGTACATAGCATTAAAAAACAAACGGCAACCGCCAATACAACTTTCATTTTAACAAACCTCTATTTGTTTTGGCACGCCCAATGGCGCACCGTGATGGATATGACGATTGATATTACAGTAAAGGTTAGAACACTTGAAGGCTGTATAAGAATGGCATACTAAATGGTGGGGGGTCTAAGTTGATGATTAAAGAGGGTCATTCGCGGCTTCCCTGCCGCGCAAACAAAAACTTAGTCGTCGTTCTTGTTGTCTTTCCAAGCCTGGTTAATCAACTCATAACCGATTTTGGCTTCAGCTAAAAATGGGTCAACATCAAAATGCGCAGCGCTGTCGAGCGTAACAAAGGTGACGTCGGCATCTGGCTGGGTAATTTTAAGTTCGTTGATGTAAGGCGTTGTGACCGCAATTGGCACGTTTTGGTCGCCATGAGAGTTAATTACGTATACTGGAATATCCCATTGAGCAGTGATTTTTGGCAAACCCAGCAAATACTCTAACATTTGTTCTGGTGTTTCAGGTGGTGCATCAAATGGCACCATGTATCGTGGCGCGCCCGAGATTGGCATAATCGCCGAGAATTCTTCTTGATGGTCTGCACCGATTGCCCAAGTGCCAAAACCGCCGGCGCTGTAGCCTGTTAGCAACACTCTGTTGTCGTTAATTGAATAGGTATCTTTAATGTCGTCTATCAAATCAAGCAAGGCATCGGTGTTTTTTGGTGTGTGCCAGTCTGCTGCCAAAGCACTTGGGGCAATGATAATCGCATTATTGAAAGTCGGACTCATCATCCATTGCATAAACTGAAAACCATATTCTAATGGCGCCGCTTCGCCGCCCCAGCCGTAATGCAAAGCCACAACCAAAGGCATGTTTTTACGTTTGTCGGCGTTTTTGGGCAGGTGTAAACCGTAGCCGTAACTGGTGCCATCGGCCAATTGAGTGGTTTGTGAATAGTCACCTTGTGCGGTGGGCATGTTTGGCGTTTCATCTGCTATTGCACTGGTGCTACTGACGCTTACAAATAACGCGACAAATACCAATTTTTTGAAATCATTCATCTTAACTTTCCTTTATTTACTCATGTACTAAGTGATATCGTCTTGCTCTATTCGTTAGAGACTTAGGTTGAAGTTACTTGACCGACATCGATTCGAGATGCACTATCACATCGACCGCCAATCTAGGCATAGAAGTTATCAGACGACTTATGACAACTATCAGACAGGCCCCATTTTTAAAGGGCTATATAGATGTTGTGGCTGACATCAAATCTTATAAAGAGGCTCAATTATGACAATGTCGAGTGTATTTAATCGCTGCATCTTGGTTGTTTTTTGCTTTTTTATGGGCGCCGCCACTGCCCAAACCCAACTTAAATTCGAAGCGTTATCTGCACAAGATGGGTTGCTTTCTCCTTTTGTTCGTTCGGTGGTTGAAGATCACAATGGCTTTTTATGGATTGGTAGCCAAACCGGTTTGCAGAGATTTGATGGCCATGAATATAAAAATTTTCACAATGTGTCGGGTGACCAATTGAGTTTGGCCAGCAATGTGATCACCGATTTATTGGTCGACGATAACAACCAACTTTGGGTGGCAACCAAAAGAGGTTTGAACATTTATAACCAAAACAGTGAGCAATTTAGCTTGTTTGATTTTAAGCTCAACGCCGAAGACACTTTGGCGGCCAGTCAGGTTAGGGCGCTTTTATTGCACAAAGTAGAAAATGAAAATCAGCTCGTGTGGATTGGTACTCACCTAGGGTTAACACGTTTTGATGTTAAAACTGGAAAAATCACCCATTTTAGGCATTTTGAGATTAGCGTGGTTAGCGTTATTGACCAACAAACGCTGTTGGTTGGAACCTTAGAGCATGGATTGTATGTATTAGACATTGCAACTGAGACTTTTACTGCCATTGAATCTGGCGATGTTGATTTAAGCAACACACGCATTACCAGCATCTTGAAGGTTGACCAGAACAAATATTTTGTGGCCACTTTAGGACACGGTATTTTTGCTTATGAACAGGATAGTCGCCATTTAAGGCGTTCAGCATTTATCTTGCCTAGCCAAAGGGTTAGGAGCATTGAACGCGAAAGTAATGGTTTATATTGGGTGGCAACAGGCAAGGGGTTGCATATTTTTGATTCGCCTACCGACAGCACGCCTTATCCGGTGCAGCTAAGTACGCAAGAGGCATCGGACGATGCCGAACAGCGGGTATCGAGTTTTCATTTTGGCCATCATGGCGACCTTTGGATCACTACCTTGGGTTACGGATTATTCAAATTTTCTAACCGTTCGCGCCAGTTTGAATATTATGTGCCCAGTAAACCCGGCGACAAAGGTCTACAAAACCGGGTGGTACTCCATTTTGCCGAATCACCCAATGGGCTTATTTATGTCGGTAAGTTGTCGGGTAATGTTTCTCAGTTTAATCCGCAAGATAAATCGTTTAAGCATCAGGTGTTTTTGAAAAATGGAATGCCTACAGGGCGAATGATCACAGGGCTCAGGGTATTGTCGAATGACGAATTACTGGTCAGTAATTTTCCGGGCTCATTTAGAGTCAACACCAAGCTGGCAAGCCAAGAAATAACCACAACAAAACAATATGACTTTTTACAGAGCCTGACTTTGGTGTCGAGTAATCAACCCCGCAATGGGTCGGTTATTGTGGCGTATACCCACGAAGAATTAGTACTGCTGGCAATGGACGCTCAAGGCGACTTGTTCATCAAACATCGGTTTGATCATAAGCTGCACGAGGTGATTGATTCAAACATTCAAAAAATAACCAACCACTACATTGCGGGCCAAGATATGTATGTGGCAGATGTGGCAGGTGGCATTGCCAAAATTAGTGATTTTAACTCTGACAAACCGATATTTTCACTCGTGCGCGAGCGCGACCATGCATACGTTGACAGTATTATTGTCGATAACAATCAAAACCTGTGGATTGCTATGGAAGGTTCAAAATTGGTGATTCAACCATCAAGCGGTGAACCTTATTACTTTGACGGGTTTAACGAATACACCACGGGCTTTGGTTCGCTGCAATACAACCGGGCAACAGACCAACTGTGGCTAACCTCAAGCAGAGGGTTGTCGAGCATTAACCTGACCACCAAGGTTGTGCATCATTACGATGAATTAGATGGTGTCGAAAAGTATCTTGAAGAAACCGGCGCCGCTTTACGCGCCAAAGATGGTTATTTGTATTTTGGTGCTCGCAACGGTTTTAATCGCTTTTTACCAGAGCAAACCAAACCCGACTTAAACCCGATTATTGTGCGTTTAACCGGTTTTTTATTGGGGGGTAAAACAGTAAAACCGCAAGCGGGTGCAATACTGCAAAAATCCATCGTTAACACCCAAAACATAGCACTGACGCACGACCAAAACGCCTTTGGTTTTGAGTTTTCGGGTGTGTTGGCACCGTCGAATAAAAGCATCACCTACGCATATCAGCTCGAAGGTATAGAGCGAGATTGGACTTACGTTTCGAGCCAAAAACGGTTTGCCAACTACACCAACATTCCACCGGGTAAGTACACATTTAGGGCCAAATCTAAAAGTAAAAACAACGTGTGGAGCGATGTTGCAGCGGGCGTAACCATAGTGATTTCGCCGCCGTGGTGGCAAACACTGCCCGCTTACGTTTTCTATTTGGTAATGGTGATTTTTATCGTTTATGTCATTGTGAAAGTGCGCACCGTGACCCTGTCTAAACGGGCTATTGAACTTGAAGCCTCGGTAAGGCAGCGCACCACAGAATTGGCGCTTGAAAAGAAAAAAGTCGAGCAATTACTGATTAAAAAAGACGAAGAGTTCGCGAATATTTCTCACGAATTTAGAACGCCGTTGACACTTATTTTGGGACCTGCGCAACAGCTAATTAAACGAGCGCAAACCGCAGAGCTAGACCAGCTCAACATCATTGAACGAAACGGTTATCGCCTACTGCGAATGGTCGACCAACTGCTTAACATCGAAACCTTTAAAGTTGAGGCCATCACCCAAAAAGTCACGCAACATTTTGCCCACAGCGTTCAAACCATTCGGCTGGCGTTTATCCCGATGGCGCAAAACAAAAACATCACCATTGAAATTGAAAAGGTAGAGCCGGTTTGCGCTGAGTTTACTCAAGATGCCTTCGAACAAATTTTGCTTAACTTACTGTCTAACGCCATTAAATACACCCAAGACGGTGGCGCTATTTCGTTGTCTTTGGTGCGTATTAAGGGCAATCAGCTCAAACTGACCGTAAGCGATAGCGGTATTGGAATTTCGAAAGACCAGCAGCAGGCGATTTTCTCGCGTTTTCATCGAGTGCATAACAGCAAAACGCAACATGCGGTGGGCACAGGTATTGGCCTTGCGCTGGTGAAAAGCTTGGTTGAAGCGCATCAGGGCAGTATTGAAGTGCAAAGTGAAGTGGGTAAGGGCACCCAGATAACGCTTTGTTTCCCCATCATTAACGAAGTGGTTAGCGAGGGTGGGGGCGTAAAAGTTAATGATGAGCTGATAAACAAAGAGCTTAAAAGCATTGAACAGCACCCAGTGAAAAATAAAGGCGCAGACAGCGAAAACGATGATGCCAGTAATGCTGCGACCACCGTTTTGGTGATAGACGACAACGCCGACATGTTGACTTACATCAGCGCAAATTTGCTGACTGAGCATCAAGTTTTAACTGCCACTAATGGCCGAGAAGGGCTTGAATTGGCGATAGAACAAGTGCCCGACTTGATTGTTAGCGATGTGATGATGCCTGAAATCGACGGCTACGAATTGGCAGATGCACTGCGTGAAAACGCCATAACGGCGCACATTCCCATTATATTATTAACCGCCAAAGGCGATGCCAACAGCAAGATAAAAGGCTTGAACAAACAGGTAGATGAATACCTCACTAAGCCTTTTGACCTGCAAGAGTTGAAGGTGCGAATAACCAACTTGCTCGAAATTCGAAAAATACTGCGCAAACGCTTTGCTGTTGCACGTTTTGGCGGTGCGCAGCCCAGCACCGAAGGTTTGGCTGCCCCATTGGGCGAAAGAAATACTGAGAACGAAAAGTTTGTAACCGCTTTAGATGAAATTCTAGAAGACGTATACAGTGATATGGAACTACGCGTAGGGTCGCTCGCTGACGGACTGCACATCAGCGAGCGGCAATTGTTTAGAAAACTAAAAAGCACGGTAGATATGAGCCCTACAGAATATTTACGTAATTTTCGCTTGTTAAAAGCTGCTGGCCTACTCAGAAAAGGGCAAAAATCGACTGTGGTGGCGCTTGATGTTGGGTTTTCTTCGGCGAGTTATTTTACTAAGTGTTTTAGAGCGCAATTTGGCGTTGCGCCTTCGGAGTTTTAATAAAGTTGGCTATCTATTCGTTTGGTTGGGTTTGCCAAACTCGGTGATCACTTTTAGATATGGCATATAATGCATAATAATTTGGCAGCATAAGTACAAACCCAATAATTGTGGTGATATAAAACTCTAGGTCGCTAAGCCCTTCCTGTAAGTCGACTTTGGTGATGCCATAGTAGATAAATCCATAAGCAAATGTCACTACCAGTGTATAAAACCAAAATTTCGCAGAGGCTATTGGCTTGTTGTATACAAAAGCAAACAAGCCAATTGTGGTAAATACAAAGGATGTTAACGACAGGTATTCAGCTAATCCATCCCCACCTTCTAACGTGGCAAGTAATTGCCCCAATACCGAAATAATAACAATGAAGTAGAAATAGATTTTCCACCATATACTGCGTTTGAATTCGCCTTGAGGTTGAACAATATCAGATTCTGGTGTTTGGTAGGGGTTGTTTTCCATGGATACCTCGGTTGTTAAATCAACGCAATTAGACGACGTTGCTAAGCGTGCGGCTATATAAACATATTTTACGATAAAATACTTTTTTGTGGTTATATATAAAGCCACTGTGAGCAAAAAATGGATAGATAATGAAACATAACCTTTTGTTACTGAGCTTATTAACACTGATGTATTTGAGTTGTTCTGGCAGCGTGAGCGCCAATGATGAACCATTAATCTGGTTAGAAACCATTGGTGCTCAGCAGCGTCTTAATTCCATTCACACGATTAAAAGTGTCGCTAAAGTCACTGTGTCTGATGGGACAGTTTACACAGCCAGTACGCTTTTTCATGATGCGCAACGCGCCATTTTTAAACGGCAATATTCAGATCACACTGAGACCCATGGTGTCGAAGGCAAATATATCTGGGCGTATGATGGCAAGGCTGAAACGCAAGCACCTGCTTTTATAAACGGTTTTGTGTTGGGCCATCAAATACATGCTCAAATTTTGTATTTTGATCAGTTGCATCAGTCAATTGAAACCACCAAAGGTGTTTCGTTTGACGGGCATAAGGCTACGGCACTGGTTAGCACTGACGAACAGCAAACATGGTCGTTCTACTTTGACCGTAACAAGCAGCCATTGGGGATGAAATTGGCGATAAAAGGTGAGAAACCCATTACTTTTGCATTTTCGAACTGGCGACCTGTTGATGACATATCAATGCCTTTTACTGTTGATATAGATGATGGAACTCGGCAGTTTGAGTACAATTACCACCAAGTTGAGTTTAATCAAGGCAAGTTAGCCGACTTTCGTGCACCCGACAGTCAAATAACCGATGAACAGCGTTTGTTACGATTACACCGGGTGATAATGGACGACCACTTTTTTGGCCGAACAACAGGCATGGCCGCTTTCACTGGCGAAAACGTGACGATAGTCTCGGGCGGCGAAGTTTATCCAATGAAAGGTAAAGATTCTGATGCGCAAATGACACGAATTATGGGCAACCGCAATTACACCGTTTATGACGATTTGATTCGACCACAAGTTAAGGTGTCTGAAGATGGCACATTAGGCTGGGTGATTGTACAAGTGTCTGCAAAGGGCATTCGATTAGACCCCAAAGGCAAACCCACCGAAGGTCTTGAATTTGTTAGCGGCTGGATAGAACTCTACCAAAAAGACAAAGGCCAATGGCGTATGGTGGGTAATGTTTCAAATTTTCGCTAGTTTTATGATTCGGAGTTTACATGGCACAGCCTAATAAAAAAGGCCCTACAAAAACGGTCGATATTTTTTGCGCCAAATGCAAAACGCCGCTATTTAAATATCGCAAGGGCGGCAAAGGTTCGTTGGTGAAGTGCTTTAAAGAACGAATAAGCAAAGACTTCACTACCGAGCCTTGTATTTGCCCGGGTTGCCAAGGCGTTTTTGCTCGGGATACACTGGTTCGTGGGGCGCCTGCATTTAAGATTATTGGAGGCAAAGTCATCTGCAAATGATTGATTTTAAATGAACCATTATTGATTCCCCCTCCTGCTAGCCGCTCTGCTTGAGAGCGAATAGTCCGGACTCGGTCGACGGGTCGCCAAAATGTTCTTCACGATGAAAACCCGGTAGGTTAGTTTATTTTTTCTAAAAGGCTTTTTGCCTGTTGATGATAAACCGATTGCGGCCCTGCTTGAGCCATTATCTTCGGGGCATACTGTTCGATTAACTTAATGGCGTCGTCATTATTTTGTAAATGCCACATGACTTCGCCGCGCAACAAGTTAATTCGATTGTTCATAAAGGCATCTTCACCGTGAGCTAAGGTCATAATGTTGAGGCTTTTTTGCAACCATATGTTCGCTTGCTGCCAATTTTGTTGCGCCATATAGTATTGCCCGTAAGCTAGAGCTAATAGTCCCTGTCTTTCGTGGTTGCCGTCATAAAGCTGGTCGAAAGCTTGCCAAGCGAAATCAAAATGTTTTTTTGCCTGCTCAAACTCGCCTAAGTGTAATGCGGCCAATCCTTGGTAATAAGAGACAAAAGCGGCATAGCGGCTGGTTTTTCCCCATAGTTTATTAGCATCACTACGTAGTTGATTCAAGGTTGAAACACCACGGGTCGACTGTAAATCGGATAGTACGTCCGACAGCCCATAAACGGTCAGTGTTTCAAAAAAAAATGCTAGGGTGTCTTTATAGAAGGGCTGTAACGTATCATGGCTTTGCCGGGCACTGTTAGCGGCCTGCTGGTAATATCCCAAATTCAGTTGTGCCATAGCCAAATAGCTATAATAGTTGCCGATAGAACGCTGATCGTGCAATTGGCCACTGGTGACGGCTGAGAGTTCGTGCCTGATAAGATTGTGAGTTTGTTGGAATTTGCCCATGGCAATGAACGTGCTGGCCAAGGTTATTGCTGATTCGTAGTACCTGACCATATTCGGGTCGAAGATTTTTTTGGCCAACTCATAAGACTGCAAACTGACTTGCAAAGCATCGTCCATACGGCCTAGGCGTTCATAGGTGCCAGCCAAAAATGACAGCGTTTCGACTATCTTAGGGTTGGAATCACCCAGTAGACGTTTTCTGTCGGCTAAGACCTGTTGCAGCATTTTAAGCGCTTTGTCTACTTCGCCTTTATGGCGATACATCAATGCCAAATTGAAACGTACCGCCATAGTATCTTCGACTTTATCGACAGTAGGGTCTTCCATCATAAGGTCGTACTGACGCTTGAAGTGAAAAAACGCATCGACAAAGCGGCTACGACCGTTATGGAGCAGTCCCAAATAGCCGTGGAGTTCAATTCTTTCGTCCAGCGAAAAATCGTTATGCTCAAGTGCCGTCTCAGTTGGCATCAAGTACTTATCGGCCTGTTCATATTGTCCTGCCATGCGGTATATGTTGCCTAATTTTGCCAGCTCGATGATGGACAGACTGCCATTTAATTGTTGCTGGATTGCGGCTGCCCGCTCCATCAGCTCGATGGCTTTTTGATTTTTCCCGGCATAGTAATGTACGTCAGCCAACACGACTAACAGTCGCGATATCACTGTATCTTGGCCCCCCAGCGAAGTGCCCAGCTGCGAAACCGCCGAGTTGAGCAGGTCGTCTACCGTTATATCTTTACCTTGGGTAGCATACGGAGAGGCGGCGCGAAACATGTTACTTAGCATTTCGATAACCTGCTCGGCAGTGGTCATCTGTTGTTGCAGCTCGACTTGAGCTTGCTGTAATCGTACTTTTTCTTGCCTTAATTGTTTGTTCAGATGCAAAGAACTGAGCAAGCCGACATTCAGTGCCAATATCAAGGCAGCGGCAAGACCGCTGGAAAGCGGGTGACGCCGAACAAACTTTTTGATGCGGTACCAGTGCCCCGCCGGTGTTGCCAATACAGCTTTTCCTGTTAAAAAACGTTGAATATCCTGACGCAATTCCAATGCACCTGCATAGCGTAAAATGGGCTCTTTACGCAAAGTTTGAGCGACGATATTGTCCAGATCCCCTTTGATTTCTTTGTCTTTGACAGGCAAGGATTGATTTTGAACGACTCGGCTGGGGAGAGTCGCTTCGTTGAAACAAATTTGTTGCATGACTTGTTCGGGGTTTTGCCTATCAACAGGGTGAGGAACCTTGTTGCATATTAACTCGTATAACAAAGCACCCAATCCATAAATGTCAGTTGCTGTGGTGCTTCGCTCTCCTTTTACTTGTTCTGGGCTGGCATAAGCCAGTGTAATACCTTGGTGCATTGTGGTGTAACCAAGCTGTTGCTCGCTCTGCAAGATTTTGCTAACACCAAAATCGAGCAATTTGACTTGGCCTTCATCGGTGACCAGTATATTTTCAGGTTTTAAATCGCGATGTATAATTAAACGGTCATGGGCAAAACCAACGGCATCACAAACAGCACAAAACAGTGTCAAACGTTGGCGTAGGTTGAGCTGATGTTCATTGGCATAGTGAGTGATGGGTTTACCTTCTACATACTCTATCACCAAATACGGGCGGTCATCGGCAGTTGAACCGCCATCAAGTAGCATCGCAATGTTGGGATGTTGTAATTGGGCAAGTATTTGGCGTTCAAGGTGAAAGCGTTTCAATTCTTCTTTGCTGGCAAAATTGGGGGTGATTTTAATCGCTACTGCTTGTTCATAGGCACCATCGGCTCGGTGCGCGAGAAAAACAATGCCCATACCACCACGGCCTATCTCTCGCTCAATTCGATAGGCACCGAATTTTTGATTGGGTTCGACCTTTTGCCCAAAATCTTGCAACTGGCTGGTGATGATTGATTGATGCTGCGCTTGTGTGTCGGTATGTTGGAGCAATGTTTTTACCTGCTCAATCTCTGCAACATTGCAGTTGCTTTGCTCGAATAACGGCGGCCATTGAGATGGGTCAATATCAACACATTGGTCGAACAGTTGTTTGACGGACTTGAGATTAATATTGTCTGTTGTTGATGACGTCATGCGCTTCCACTTTTGCCTGGTTGCCGGATTTTACTGTACATCATGAACAAGATATACAGTTTTTGGCTATGTTAAACTTATTGGGATTTAGACCCAATGAGACGGAATTAGCACATTTAATAAGATAGCCCGCTGTAATAGAAATCTTTTGTTGTGCCAAATCACGCCTTTGGCGTTGACCAAGTCAGCGGCTGCATTAGTCACTACGTAGCATACTTTCAATTCATACCGGCTTATTTCGGGGGGGGGGTATTCCTTATATATCCCACTATCTTTACTTATTCGGCAGGCAAAAAACTTTTCTTGAGCCTCCTTTGGTGACTCATTTAGATATCTGCTCCTTTGTGCTGACGTCAGACAAACCCGTGTTGATGCTCCTAGGTAATCAATAAGCTGTTCCCAACCCACCTGCCAAAGCCGCACAGTGCCGTCAAATGAAGCCGTTAAAATTCGTGATCCCTCATGATTAAACGAAGCACTTCTCACTTGCCCTGAGTGACCTTTAATTATGATCGGCAGGCTGTTCTCCTGAATGCGCCAAATTCTAAAAGTTCGGTCCTCTGAAGCGGTTAGCACTTCGAGGCCATCGGCACTAAAGGTAGCACTCCAAACCGTATCTTTATGTCCATTCAAGACAATAGGCGGCTCACTATTATTTACATCCCAAATTCTCGCCGTTCTATCGAAAGAAGCGCTAACCAATTTTTGACTATTAGGACTGAAAGATACGTGTGTGATACGCCCTATATGGCCCTGCAAAATGATACCAGTTGGTTGACCCTGTGAATCCCAGATTTTTATTGTTCCGTCAAATGATGCAGTTGCTACCAGAGAATTATCAGGACTGAAGGCTGCATCGGTCACTGCTCCTTTATGCCCGGTTAACGTAATTGGTTCTCCTGTACCGTTGGTATTCCATATTCGTGCGGTACGGTCTAGTGAGCATGTAATAATTTTTTTGCCATTAGGGCTGAATGCTCCACATAGTACAGGAGCGCGATGTCCAGTCAGTTGCCTTTGTTCAGTTGCCGTTGCTACATCCCAAATACGAGCGCTATTATCGCTGCCGGTTGTAATAATTTGTTTATCGTCAGGACTGAAATTCACACTGAAAACAGGGCCGTTGTGGCCTTTTAAGGCGACTTTATTTGTTGATTCAGTAAGATTGAACAACCATGCAGTACCATCATTAGCGGCGGAAACTGCCATTTTTTCATTATTGGACAATGCAGCTCGCCATAATTTTTCCGGTGAGGATTGCAACAATTTAGGCTCTTTGATTTCGACCGGCCAGATTCGGGCGGTGCCATCCTGTGATGTGGTAAGAATCATTGCGCCGTCATGTCGATATCTGGCCGTTGTTATCTCTCCTTTATGACCAGTAAGTTTGATTGATTTCCCTGTAGCGAAAACATCCCAAATAGTACTAGTTCCATCCTCAGACGCGATCAGCACTTTTCTATCATCAGGGCTGAAAACTGCCCCTGTTACCTGATTAACCTTAAATACAATAGGTGATTCAATATCGTTTAATGGCCAAACTCGTACTGTACCGTCGTTTGAGGACGTTACCACACTACTGTTATCCGAGTTGAACGCTGCGCTTAGTAGACCTGATGTATGACCACGAAGAATAATGGGTTTACCAGTCCCATCACTTCGCCAAATTCTAGCAGTATGATCTGCTGAGGCGGTTACTAGCCAGTTACCGTCAAGACTAAAACTTGCTTGTTCACAGCGCTCTTGATGTCCTTTTAATACAATGGGTTTTGCCAATTGATTCACATCATAAATACGCACACTACCATCACTTAACACGGCAGCAACTTGAGTGCTATTGGCATTAAAAGTGGCACTGACAAAATAAGTTTCAGGGGCATTTTTAAAAATGATTGGATTGTTTAAATCATTTATATTCCAGATCCGCACTGAATTTTGGGAGTTAGTCAATACAAAGTGACCGTCCTTGCTGAACCCGGCAGTTTCAATGACAGAAAAATTCATACCACGAAGGATCCCTTCATGCTCAAGTATTGCTGGCTCCTCTTTACCATCAACTTTCCAGATTCTAGCAGTGCCATCATATGATGCCGTAACCACTGAACTTCCGTCAGGGCTGAATTCTGCGCCCGTGACCCTGCGTCGATGCCCCTTTAGAACAATAGCTTCACGCTGTCCATCAAGTGACCATATTCTTGCAGTGTAATCGGCTGAAGCTGTAACAACCATTGAACCATCTCGACTAAACGTGCCACTGGAAATTGAACTCGAATGACCAGTAAATTCTTGTTCAGGCAACAGTTTACTACTTGCCTGTATTGCAACCTGTCTTAAAACATAGGGTTTCGTCACATTATTGGGATCATCTATTTCTCCCAATAATAATGCCGCGAGCAAGGGGTCTGAAGTATGGTTCGCCATATTAACAATACTGCCGATAAACAGCTGATAACCGCGTTTATATACAAAGTATGATGCCAAACTGGTAGTTACACTTAGTACAAACAGTGTACTTAATACTGCCGCAACCAGCTTTTTAGTCTTATGGTGCTGACGTATATCTTCACCATCTAACAGATCCTTTGGCTCCCCTAATAATGGCGCGGCAATATCTAGAACCGCAGTGCGAAATTGAGCTTTTCTGAGTGACAAGTCTTCTTTGCTGCGCGCCCAGCGTAGATCTACGTATTTTGGTTCATAATCGATCTTTTCCATCAGGTTTGCAGGTAATGCATCTGTCTTGTCCGAATTAAAGCATAATGCGTTCCCATCCCAAAAAACATTACCGTCAGTAAGAACAATACGGAGTTTGTTTAATGTGCGATTTTCTAGCCACCATTGGACCTCGTCACAGACCCAAGTAGAGCGCGCTGCATCGGGTGATGCCAGTAAAATAAAATACTCGGAGGCTTGTAAAGCAGCCTCGATTGCTCCCCATAATTTTGGAGTGGATGACAGGCTTGTTTCATCTCTAAAAATTCGCATTGAGCGTAGGCGATACCAAGGACGGGCAAATTGATGTAGCGACCGCTGAAAGGCCGCAGCGAGTTGGCTATCAGCTGCACTGCTATATGACATAAAGGCTTTATATTCATTCATAGTTTGCACTCAGTTTTTTCTCTTTATTTATACAATACTAGTCCAAAATTTCATAAGCCCATGTGAATATGACAGACATTGGGCAGTGCCGTAAGTAGCCTTCTTTTGTATGCTCATTATGTGGTTTGGCGCGATTTTCGTTAAAGCTTTTAAAAAGCCAAATCGACTGAGATATGTTTACTCTCGTTGAGTAATGTTATGAATAAAATGATTTGTAGCTCTGCAATTGAGCATTTAAGATTATTGGAGGTAAGGTGGTGGTTAAGTGATTGTGTTGTTCGAACAGCCGAATCGACCCTGTAAATAATGCTACAATCCGCCAATTTTCTTATAGGTACCAGCGGCGCAGACAAACCTGCCTAGCGAACTTGAAACAACAAAGCTTCGTTTGATGCCATGCTTTTTAAACGCTTCACAAACCCATGTTATTACCGCTTCGTCGTCGATTGTGCCAAGCGCCAACAGGTGGCCAAGTGTTATATTCATCGGCATCATTAAGTTTTGATTATGGTATTTGAATAAGTAATCTTCAGTGGCTTTTCTTGCACCGTCCCAATCTTCATTTGCGAGGCAGGCGTTTTTGTTATTACTATCTAGATGTTCCAATACAAGTGCGTTATATGACTTTGCGTAGTCAATAGCTTTAAACTGTAACCTTAAATCGACCATAAAATCGCCGACCGGGCCAATCATTTTAGTTGAGATATCACCGTAGCACAGTGCCTGCGTCAAAATGCCCACAGGCAGTCCGGCACCGCCCCAGCCATTGTCGACATAAACAAATTGCACATCTTTGCGAGCAACGGCATGTTTAAAATCAGGCAATGCTGCGCTGACTTCATATTCCCGGGCGTCTTCCCGGTCAATGTTGAAAAACACTAAGCCTATGATCACAGCAATTACCGTTAAGCCTATCGAAATAGCCAACTGAAGTTTCATTTTTGCTCTATCTGCCATTTAAAGTGAATTAAGCTGTTGTTTAGGCACACCGCTACTCATTAGCATTGCGCTTTCTTAATTCCCGTATTACTGGTCAATTAACCATAATAACGGGTGTTTGTTATAAAAAAAATGATTTGTAGCGCGGCAATTCAGCCAAAGCTAGTTGGCTAAGTAGTGCCAGATTAATGGCACTCAATAGCATCGACTTCTAAGTGTTTGCCTTTAAATATTTTAAAGTTGGGCGCACCAAATCGCACCTGCCCTTTTTTTCGTTCAATCAGCATAGGGCCACTGAGGCCAAGGTCTTTTAACTTGTCGGCTAGCTGTTTTCTGGCCCGATGAATCTGAATATTGATATGCGATTCGGTGAATCTCATATCATTCGTTAGCTTGTCGATAGACACCCATCCTTGAAGGTGCTCATCAACCATTTTTGCTGCATCTTCGCTTCGGTATCTGGCCAGTAAGGCGGTTAAATAATGATGACTGCGGATGTCAAAATCAATCGATTGTGTTTCGCCTTCAAGCCTTAACTCTGTGCTTTCTTCATCTTGACTTAGGCAGAAAATAAAGGTCATTTTATTTTCAGCATTATCCGAAATATCAATGGTTTCCTCCTGAAATACATCTGCCACTTTGACCAGCTGCCAAACCGAATCCGAGAATGTAACCAGTTCACCGTCCGCTATTCGGGTGACCGAATACTTGGGCGCGGTTTCGCAATACCAGTTTTTTTCATTGGTATCATAATATACGATGAGTTCCGGCGAGGTTTCTGATGGTAAAAAATGATATTGGTTCAGCAAAATGGGGTCTTTTGCTTTACTGTTGTTAACTGCCTGATGACCGTAAGGCACCAGCAGATCTCTAGGTTTTTCTACGTTTTGAACGATAAAATTTATATCGTCTTTACTGGCCAGACAAATCTTATCTTGTTGTTTCAATACACAAGACTCGTGAGGTTTGATTCTCTGACCATTGAGCCATACCCCGTTTTTACTGATATCACGAACTGTCCATTGATTATCAACCCATTCGATAATCGCATGTATTCGCGAAATAGACCGGTTATCAACCAGCGTATCAACCGCGTCTGGCAAACGCCCTAATCGATGAAAGGGTTTTAAGTAAATTCTATTATTTGAATTTTCTGCGGTTAAATAAGCCATCACAGCTTCCTGTTTTTTTAATGCATTTAATTGGTCAATTTGCGACTTTTGATTATTGCACACTTAAACACTTTATAGAAACATTTGATTAACATCACATTTAGAATTAAGGTTGATTTTGTTATTTTGGCCACTTAGTATGATGTACCGACATAAACTAACGGTAACATAATAAGGTCATTAACCCAGTGAACAGCAACTCGGCCCAACAAAATATTATCGCAAACAATGTTAATACCTTGGTAAATCAAGCGGGAGCACCCAATGAGTGATATTGACGAAACCCAGCTAGATACCCAGTCACCAGATGACCCTGACTATTACGTACCCCCTGCACCCAGTTATTCTGATTTACCTGCAAACTTGCTACAACACTTTGATATCAAACGTAAACTGGGCAGTGGCGGGGCTGGTAGTGTGTATCTGGCTTATGACTACCGATTGTGCAGAGAAGTGGCGGTAAAAGTGCTGAATCCTGGCCGTTCAATGATGAATCAACGCCTGCTTGGAGAAGCCAGAGCACAGGCCAAAATAGAACACCCTAACATCTGCAAAATCTATCAGGTTGCCGAACAGCACGAAACAGAACATCAAAGCTACTTGGTGATGCAGTACATCAGCGGTAAACCTGCATTGGATTGGATCAAAGAGCAATCACAGGTCAACAACGAACAAGTGGTTCGGCTGATGCAGCATGTGTGCGACGGCCTTCAGGCAATGCACAAAGAAGGGATTATTCACCGCGATATCAAACCGGCCAACATCATGCTGTCACTGAATGAAGATGAGCATATACATCCTTATATGGTTGATTTTGGTCTGGCTGATGAGCAAGAGCAACTCGCAACATCGACCCGTTCAGACGCAAAAGGACATATCGCAGGCACTTTGGCCTTTATGTCGCCAGAGCAATTACAAGGGACAGCATTAGACAGGCGCAGTGATATTTATAGTTTTGGTGTTACCTTGTTTCAAATGTTGACATGCGAATTGCCGTTCTGTGGTCAACAGCCAAAGCAGCTTACCGCGAATATCAATAATGGCAGATTGTCGGCCGACAACACCAACTGGCAGGGGTTGCCTCGTGATCTCAAAGCCATTATCAGTAAATGTTTGGCAGCCGATGCCAATAAACGTTACCAGTCGGCTAAACAACTTAATCAAGAACTACAGCGTTATCTTGATGGCGAGCCAATAGCAGCCATTCGGAGCAATGGATACTGGCTTAGCAAGAAAGTACTCAAGCACAAATGGCAAAGCTTACTGGCCTCGTTTATTGTTGTCGCGCTGGTGGGGCAACTGGGCTGGCAGCGTTATCAAGACCAGCAAAATGCCGCCCGCGAAAAACTAATTCACCAATTTGGTCAAACCATTGAGCAAGCCGGCACTACCACTCGGCTCGCCTACATGTTGCCAAAGCATAATACCGAATATCTCGCTGCGGTACTGCTCAATAGTCAGCAGCAAATACTCAGCCAGTCACAGCAACTCGGTGTTTTGGCACAGCCATTTAGCCTTTATGCCCAAGGCCGAATTGCCCAACAAAGCGGTAATGACGAACAGGCGCAGATTTTTCTCAATGAAGCATGGCAAAGTGGTTACCAACGTGCTGAAAGTGCTTTGGCTTTAGTGAAATCTCTTGATCGCTTGTATCAAAACGGGCTGAGTCGCGCGCGAAGTATGCGCCGAGGCAAATTACGAACCGCGCGAATGGCGCAGTTGAAAAGCTTGTTTGTCACTCCTATTTTAATTTATCTCGATTTTCTCAAGACAGCAAAACATCAGCAGGGTGACAGCCTGTACATAAAAGCCCTGATTGACTATTACAATCAAGACTTTGATGCCGCTTTGGCAAAGCTGGCCGACGCTCAGCAATTTGCCCGCTGGCAATATCAGCCATTGATTCTCACTGGCAATATTTACCAAGAAAAATACAGTCAGTCGGTCACAGATAAAGCGGCGGCTGACGTGCAACAAAAATGGATAGATGCCGCCGAGCAGGCCTATGACGGTGCCTTGGCCATTGCCCCCAGCGACTATCGCAATTATTTAAACAAATATCGTTTGTATAGAACCATTGCCCATAACCGGGAGTACGGCAAAGGCGACCCGGGGGCTTATTGGCAGCAAACTTTGGCAATGGCCAGTGCGGCTTATGCGCTAGATAAACAACAGTTACCATCGGTACAAGGGGTGATCAGCAGCCAATACCTACAGTCGGTTTATCTTGAAAACGAAGGGCTATCTTCATTGGCACAATTGCAACAAAGCCGCACAATGACTGAGCAGGCACTGCAAAAATGGCCAGATCACGAAGGACTCAACAGACTGTTGGCGATAATCCTCAGCCGCTATTTGCAAGTCAGCGATGACAGCAACCTGAGCGACGAACAGCGTCTGGCAATGTTGAATCAAGTTGAAGACTTGTATGTCAATCATCTGGTTAACAAACCCGATGTTAACAGTGACTTGCGCTACAACCATGGCTTGCACCTGATGCGCTGGGGTGATTATTACCTTGAAAAACAGCCTGAATTGGCCGGACAAAAATACACTCAGGCCATCAACACTTTTGAAGACTTTTCAACGATACTACCCCAAGTCAGTGGCAGTTATGTCAATCAGGCACTTATCCAGCTCAAACTGGTGGCGCTTGATGCGCAAAAAAATGACAAAATCAACCGGCTAGGGTTGATAACTGCACTGTTAGAGCAGGCTTTGGCCAAGGGTCACAGTGAATTTGTCGCCAACTATTATCTTGCCAGAGCGTGGCTGCAACAGGCCAAAACCATAGGCAAGGACGATTTGAGTCTGGCCAGTCAAAACCTCAGCCAAGCCCTTGGCGCGATTGCAACGGCCGACAAAGTCCGGCCGAACAATTATCATGTCCATAATTTGCGGCTGATGATACTGCTGCAAAAAAGTATTATTGACTGGTACTTGGGCAAACCCGCAGCACCATTGCATCAGCAGATACACGATGCCCGCTTGGCGTTATTGGCGCAGTATCCCGACAGCCCGTATAACGAGGATAATGCCATTATTGAATGGGCAACGCTGGGGGAGTTTGCTTTACGTGGCGGGGGCAAAGCCACAGATTGGTTGAGCGTGCTTGAACAATGGTCAACACAACTAAAACCAAGGATAGGCAATGATAGCAATCGATTGTTGATTTACCTGCAATCAAGGTTGGTGTTATTGATGGGACGCAGCGCGGTTGATGACACTGCTTACACCCACTTGCAGCCGCAGGTTCTAGCGCTTGCATCGTTATCGCAAACAGCCGAGAGTCAATGGGTTGTGGGCGCGTTCTATTTACAATGGGCACAACAGGGTATTTTATCCAAGCCATTGCTGACAAAAGCAATTGAGTATTTGACTGTTGCCATCAACAAAGACGCCAATCAAATGCAGTATCTTGATTCGTTGTTGAGGGCATTACTGGCGCAATATCGACTGGAGTATAAATTAGCACCACGCCAAGCAATTCAATCGATTGACCAGATGACCCCTTTGTTATCTGGGCTCAAAAATAACCTTGCACTGTTTAACTTTTACACCCAGCTGACCCAAAAGATAAAAACTCAGGGTCAAGACCCGCAAGGGTTGTATCAGTTCGTTAACATGCTTGATGGCACGACAGCCTATCAGCGAAATTTTGTCGCGCCAATCATCGAGATGCTCAGTGACAATTAACCACCCGTTTCAACGACAATTTCGGCGGCTTTTTGTTCACCATCTCCATCTTGGCGTTGGTGGCAGTTACTGGCATTATTCAGTTTGTCGCCGATGTAAAGCACGTAAGTAGCACCAGCATCTTCTTTGGGGATTTGAAATGGAAACAGTTGGCCTTCACTAATGTGTTCCCAACCACTGCTATGATCCGTTAGCTTGCCAGTTTTGTTCTCAAGTTTAACTCTCTCAGGTGCACCAGTCTCGTTTTTAAAGTAAAGAGTACCCCCTGCGCTCACTACTGGTTTATTCGCTGCATTTTTTTGCGCTGCAGGATAGTATTCAGATTTGCTGCCGGTTGCTGTAACGCACTCTTTCAACTCAACTAGCAAGTTTTTTTCGGCTGTTTCTAGCTTGAATGTGAACGAACCATCAGTGGTTACTTTGTATGTCGAGGCAGTCAAGTTTTGCTTTTGCGAATTGTTAAGTACTTTTGCTTTATCGCTCAAATAGCTAGTATTCAATTTCTGTATTTTTTCAGGAATTAAAAGGGTACCACTTTTGTGGTCTGCGCTTGAGTTTAAATCCTCAGTTGCCAAATGCCAATTCATAGATTTTTTGTGTAGACCACGTCCCAATGTAATCTGGTATTCGATGTCATCAATTTCCAGCTTACCATTAACGCCTACATCCAGCTCTGCGGGCATTGCGGCACCACCGCGAGCATGCATTATGTGATCAACATTGTTGTTGACAGTCCCTTTAAATAGATCTGCGTTAGATTCTGATAATCCATCTATTTTACCCTGTAAAAGGATCTCCAGACTTTTGCTTTTTTTGCCTGTTACTGTGGGTGCATTACCTGGTTTACCGTCGCTGTAATAGGCCGTTTGAGGAATAAAATTTAATTCCTGGGTATATTTGTCTTCAATCTTAAATTCTACTTTTGCGCCTGACATATCGTGCCTCTTTTTACCTGTTAATGAAGTTTGAGTTATTTCGCTTTCAATTAGGCGCAGTCTTGAATCAATACCGCCGCTGCCATGAAATAAGTTTGAACGGGTTTATCAAAAAATAATATTACCTGTGTATTACACGAATGCCTGAATCACAAGCGATTGGATTGAAACACTGTTGTTCGGCCCACCACAAGGTAGCTCGTTGTAATGGCGCTGTAATAGTTTTTTTTCACCACTGCTTTAATCTTATTTCTCAAAGGAACACACACTGTCAAACGAATGACATTTCAGTCTTACAGCTGACAATAGCTACCTCAATAAATGACTTTAAATAAAAAGGTTTTACCTATGAGCACTGATGAAGAATACACAAATGAAAATGAACCCATTCCCGAGTTAAAGAATTTTTACTGGGAGTCTACTAGTCGCGTAGCCAATGCTAGAAATGTCACTTATACATTTTATTATGAAATAGTGACGGCAGCACCAGCCTATGTGTTTTATGCCATGAACGAGGCCATAAATACTCAGGCAATGAATATGTCGAAAATTGAAGTGATGATTAATGGTGTAAAGGCAGAGGTTGGCGACTGGACTAACCAAAAGACTGGCGTAGATATAAAATTGGCTGACCCAGCATTGGCCATTGCAGGTGCACAAATTGAAGTCAAATTGCATGATGTCATTAACACTTTCAACGGGGCTTACTGGGATTTTATATACACTGCTACTGGGGCGGGTTGGCCAGTAGATCAAGTGACTGATCCAAGAGAAATCACATTTGTCACTGAAGAGTCTGAAATGGGAATAAGAGAATACACACTATTGTTCATACCTGATTATGCTGACCTTAACAAAGAAATACTCACCTTTGAGCAGACAACAAAAAAAGTGCGATTCGACCACAACAAAGCAGAAGCGCTAATGAACCCTGGAACGCACTGGTTTGATAGAAGTTCATCTTCTATAGCAGACGTGTTGGGGTGGAGCCTTGGTCATACGCCAGACCTGAGGCCGGGAGATAAGGTCACGATACTACTGGCGATTGGCTGGGACTCTACTGTCGACAGTGTTGGACTTTGCGATTTCGCACCGCTTGAAAAGTTTGAAAACCTGAAAATAAAGGTTGCCGATAACGTGTCTTCAACGACAGATGATGACAACTGGTACTATCTGCAAGATTATGCCGATATTGTCTGCGAGGATGCTCAAAGTGAACACCGTTGGCTTTATTCGAGTGAAAATGCGAAAACCAACGATGAGTTCGAACATGGTCATATGCTAAGAAATGGCTGTGTATTAACTTTAAAAGACCCTGTTAATAGTGAGGTTTGCGAACGTATTGCACAGCATAAGTATGAATTGACATTCTATTTGTCGTACGGGCTTATGATCGGTTCTAAAAAGGCAACTGCCAAAGCCTACTTTCGTTCTAAGATACAAGGAGTGACAAATCATGACAACACAAAGCTATAGCCTGTTATTAATACCCAATTTTAATCAACCTGATGAACGCGTGCCTGACTATGAACAGACGCTGCAACAATGTTCAGCTAAAACAACGTTAGACGATTTTAAAGAACCCGGGACTTATTGGTTTGACAACAATCAACAAACTGATGGGCAGATAATGCAACCCCATGATTTTTTGAATAAGTGCTTTGAAAAGACAGAGCCTCAATTGCGGGTAGGGGATTGTTTAACCATTGTGGTCGCGATGGGTTCAGGTGCTGTGTTACATGGGACACATCCGGGTAAATTCGAAAATCTAAAAATAGTGGTCGACGATAGTGATATTGAACCACAGTGGTGTGATGTATGGGCAGATATTCGTGATAATTATGACGTTGTAGAAACTGACACACAATGTCGAAAACAAAAATGGGCCTATAGCGGCATGAATTATGCCGAGCATAGTGATTGTGAGGGCTACAAGTCGTTTACTCATGGTGTTGAATTTAGAAATCGCTGCCGATTTTACCTCAAGGATGCATTTGCTGGTGACGGTGATTTTGGTATTTTTGTCAAATTCGGCGACCCGCACAAGGGCAAGGCCAAAATCAGGTGTAAGCGACCCTAGCTGAACTCGATTGCGCTTTAGTCATTAATCTTGAGCGCAGTCAATTTATCTACTGTTTTTGCATGCTTGGCTAACCAGCCTTGATGATTACTATTTTTGGCTAACAATATTTCTAATCGCGTTTTGGCCTGTTGATAGTATTTACCAGCAGCGCCGTAATCGCCAGACAGGGCCAAAACGTCGGCTAATTCAGTTAGATTGGTGTTTAAGCTATTTTGCCATTCGATATTGCTGTCATCAATGTTCACTAAGGCCATCATCAATAACCTTGATTTTTGATAGGTAGATATGGCCTGTTCATAACGCTTAAGGCTTAGATTAACAAAAGCACGCCATTGCAGTGCCAGCGCCAAGTTGTACTGGTTGTCGGTGTTTTTAGGGGTCCTGTCAAGCACAACATCCAAAATTTGTATTGCTTGGTTGAAGTAGCCAAGTGCTGGGGTTAGCTGTTGTTTCTTTGCTAATAATTTACCTAGCCAAACATAATTATCGGCCAAACTAGACAGCTTTATTTCGTCTTGGGGTGTTTGTTGTAATAGTTGCCGGCTAATATCCACCGCTTTTTCGAATTGGCTCAAAGCTGCATCGTATTTTTGCATATTATTGAGTATTGCGCCGACATTACTGTAAGCCAACCCTAGTTGGTCTAGTGCTTCTGGGTCGTTAGGCCATTTGGCTAGCATGGCCAATGCCGTTGCTTGTTGCTTACGAAAGCTATCTAGGGCGCTGTCGTTTGCCTGATGTAACAAGTGAATGTTGCCAACATAATAATGTGAAACGATTAAATTCAGTATTGCTTGATAAGAGTCGGGGTACTCGCTGACCAGTTTTTTGCTGTGCTTGAGCATTGTTTGGTAGGTTGTCTGGGCTTGTTCAAGTTTTCTTTGGGTTTGTTGTACATAACCGATTTCACTAAACAATTCTATTTGTCGTAATCGTCCTGCCAGTGTCATGGTTTGTGTGTCTTGCTTGGTCATATACGCGGTAGCTTTTTCGTTGGCCAAGGTCAGAATGTCTAGGCGACCGACTTCTTCGAGCTTTAATGACAAGTCTTGGATCATAAATCCAACCAATCCATCGGCATCATTGCGAGCCGTGACGGCGTTTTGTCGTTGCGATTCAGCCTGAAAATATAAGCTGGTGGCAACCATGGCAAGAATAGATGCAGATACGCCCACACCACTGAGCCATTTATTGCGCAAGGCAATGCGTCTGGCCGTTTCTTTGGCTTGGTTGAGTTCGCGTTGTTCACGTTCTTTTTGGGTGCTGACTTGTTGCGCTCTGAGGGCAATGCTGAGCTGCACAAACTCTGCTTCGTGTTCGTTGAGCCGGTTAACATAATTTTTAATCCAGTCATCCACCTCGCTCAACCGGTTGCCGGTTATCAAAAAACTGGCGTCTTTTTCGCCCTGCTGCCATTGGCTGGTGGCTGTGGTGATATGGCGTTGAATTTGCAATGCTGCGTAGTTTTCTTTTACCCAATCACGCAGTCTGGGCCAATGCTGGGTTAGGGCTTCGTGGGCAATGGTAACCGCCACTAGCGTTTGCGATGAAGCTTGGGAGACAAATAACCGGGCGTCAACAAATGCCGCTACCAACAGTTTGCTGTTCTGTGACCATTGTTTGGGGTCATAAACACAACGCCTGCGGGTGGCGTTATCTTGTTCTGTGACACCTACTTGTACTAACTGAGCTAGTACGTGAGGCAACGCTGCTTGAGTGGATTCGTCTAATTGATTGAAAGTTGACTCTGCCCGTTTGGCCAATGCACCTTCAAGTCCGCCCAGTGCGCGGTAGGCGGCAAATGTCATCTTAGCGTTTTTGGTTTTTTCTTTATATAAAGCTTCGAGTGTGAAAGACAGCAACGGCAGTGCATTGGGATTACTGGTGGCCGAGTCGAGCAATACTTCGTCAAGGCGTACACCTGTGGTGGTGTCTTGTTCGAACAATAGGCCACCGAATAATGCGGGTTGGCGGATCATCTGAGCGATTTGTGTTGGTTTGGGTGGCAGCAGGTCATACTGACCATGGCCTTCTTTTAGCCGGGTTAATGTTTCTTGTGCTGCGACCCGGCCATAAAAGTCACTTCGTAAAGTGGTCATGATCCACACTACGCCGCCACGGGCTAAGGTGTCTATTAGATTAAGAAAGTTTTGTCGGTCTTCGTCGTTAATATGTTCGGCTGTGAACAATTCTTCAAATTGGTCAACCAGCAACAACAACCTTGCCTGACGTGGTGCTGTTGATTTAGGTTCGCAGTTGAGTAAATCGTCTGTCGCTTTTGTCAAAATACGTTGAATAACCACATTCAATATGTCGGGGCTGTGCTCGATACTGCGCGCCAATTCATTTAAGTTTGGATAATACTCGCCGAGTTCGGGCAGTGAGCCAGAATGAACTAAAGCTTCAACTAGTGCATAACAAGCACCGTGTTCGCTATCTGCGGGGCGCATCAGCGCTTGGCGCCAATGAATGATATTGTCTACCACACCAGTACGAGTCAACATCGGAATAACACCTGCGCGCAGCAACGACGATTTACCACTGCCACTGGCCCCGAGGATCAATAAAAAGGCCCGGTTGTCGGCGGCTTGCTTAAGCAGTGCCTCTATGATTTCGTGGATCTCTCGGGTGCGGCCAAAAAACAAGTTTTGGTGCTCGGCATGAAACGCCTCTAGCCCCCTGTATGGGCAGGTGAGTTGGGTTGATGAATCAAAATCTGCTTGCGCGGTGGTTAAACCCCATTGTTTGACTTTGTTTTCAATTAAGACTTGCAGGTGTTGTTCAATTTTACTTTCGAAGTCGTCAATTTCTTCATAGGTGTGAAAAGCCGATTTGATAGAACCATCGGTATTGAAAAACCATTTTTTGATAAATTGATTAAGCGATTTCTTTTGCGCCATCTTGTCTAACAACAGTTGCTCGTCTTCGAGACTAATCACCGCCTGTTTGGTGTTGTTATAAACCAGCAACGAAGGCGTGCCGTTTTTTTCATAAGCATTCATGGCGTCTTCAAACTCAAACTCGGTGCCCGAAGCATAAAAACTGCCATCGGCCCGGGTGATATTGGCAGGCAGCCGGGTGCCAAGGCGTGACCACAAAATACAAACCACAATATCGGTTTGTGAAGGCAAAATGATTTGACTTTGAAAGCTGCTGGAGGCGAGCAAGGGTTCGTGCTCCCAAAATACCGGTTCGAGTTTCACATATCCCATGAAACGCCCTTGCAGGCTTTGGATGATCCGTTCTGTCAGGGCTCGTTCTTGTGCTACATCGCCGGGAGAAGACACGAAAATTCGTAAAGTATTCATCAACATACCTAGGTGGATTATATTTTTATCCCGTTCAGGCTAATCGAATTTTGGACTAAAAACCGGGTGAAAATTATTTTCTTTACCTGTTAAATTAGGTATCGCAAGGCACGCCAGTTTGCTGCTTAATTTAATGGGCCGAATCAAAACCTAGACGTCGTTTTGCCAACCAAACATCCAACATAAAAAATAAATCACTTTGGCTGAGGGGTTTGTGGTTTTCATTACGTTACTTATTTCACAGAACAGTTTTTTCCACTTTAGCGGTGGTCCAACAAGGGTAGTGAAAGGTAAATTTATGAAAAGGTATTTGAAGCGAATGGCGCAGCATTTGGCTGATGTCGGTCACATATGGAAGGTGGTATTACTGAGTATGGCGGGGCTGCTGTTTAGTTACCCTGCACTGGCCATAAATGGTGCCAGTGCGCCCAGTTGTGCTACCGAAGTAGTATCAAATTATGTTCCGTCAGCGTCGGATGTTTTTCTCATCGGAGGTACGACCGCATGTACTGGTTATGACCAAGTGCAAGTGACAGGCGGTGTATTCATATATAATAATTTGAACGTATCTGCTTATAATAGTTATGTACCGGTTGATGGCCAAGAATATATCATAGTGACCAATGATGGTGTGGATACTATAACGGACGGAGGCCCTCACGCGGGAAAAGAATTCACTATTGGTGGTAAAAAATTATATCTTAATTTTAATGGTGGAGATGGTAACGATCTCTCGTTAAAAACCAGACAATTACAAACAATTACTTTCCCAACTGTGTCCGAAATACCTATTACTGACGGTACTTTGACGTTAAGTGCCACCGCTTCGTCAGGGCTAGCCGTAACGTTTAGTGAAGCATCCCTTCCTGGTATATGTTCAGTTAGCGGGGGAGTCTTAACCTTAATCGGTAAAGGTGCTTGTCACGTCACCGCCTCTCAAAGTGGTAATGTAACTTATCAGTCGGCGCCTAATGCATACCAAACCATACAGGTAGTTGGCGCTGGACAAACGCTCACCTTTAATACCCCGCCAGATAAAACATATGGTGATGCCGCCATTACGCTTGCGGCGACTTCATCGGGCCCTGGCACTATAGAGTACTCTTCTAACACTGTTGTAGTATGCACAGTTGCAGGTGATCAGCTTACCTTACACAGTGCAGGCACTTGTGCTGTCAATGGGATTGCCAAGTTAACGGCAACTTACGCCGCATCACCATACGTCACTCGATCATTTACGGTAAATAAAGCAAATCAGAGCATTAACTTACCGACGCTTGCCAGTTTTAGTGTTGGTGCCAATACCACCGTTACCGCCACAGCGAGTTCGGGCTTAACGCCTTTGTACGGCACCACCACTTCAGCTGTTTGTACAATAAGCACCGCTGGAAGTGTCGTAACGCTTAAGCCTGGTACTTGTACTGTAACTGCTTCGCAGGCGGGTAACGGCAATTACAATGCAGCAACAACCGTGACGCAAGACGTAACCGTTAATAAAGGTGACCAAACCATTAGCCTAACTGGCGCAAGTGTCGCAAAAACTTTTGGTGATGCCAACTTTGACTTGACTGCTACTGTTGCTAGTTCATTGCCTGTTACTGTCGTTTCAACAAGTACTGGCGTTTGTACAATTAGCGGATTTACTGTGAGTATAGTGAGTGCGGGTACGTGTTCATTTACCGCCTCGCAGGCAGGTGACGCAAATTATAATGCTGCGACGGATGTCAGCCAAAGTTTTGCCGTGAATAAAGCTGCGCAAAACATAACCTTTGGTGCATTAAGCGCAAAAGTGTTTGGCGATGCGAGTTTTTCGCTCAGTGCTACCGCTTCTTCATCATTAATTGTTGGATTTGCTTCGACTACAACCTCTATTTGTACAGTTAGTGGCAATGTAGTTACAGTCATAGCCGCCGGTAATTGTTCAATTAGTGCTTCACAAGCTGGAGACACCGATTACAACGCTGCAATCGATGCTGTTCAGGCCTTTATTGTCGGCAAAGCCAATCAATCAATCACTTTTGCACCACTGGTTAGCAAAGTGTTTGGTGATGCTAACTTTAACCTTAGTGCCACCGCTTCTTCGTCTTTGGCTGCCAGTTACGCCTCTACTACCAGCGCGGTTTGTACCGTCAGTGGTAATGCTGTAACGATAGTGGGTGGTGGTAGCTGTTCTATTACGGCATCACAAATCGGTGATGCCGATTACAATGGGGCGACAGATGTGGTGCAAACCTTTACCGTTGATAAAGCCGCACAAACCATTACCTTTGCCGCGTTAAGTGCAAAAACATTTGGCGATGCAAACTTTAATCTGACATCAACAGCCTCATCTTCTTTGGCGCCAACTTTTGCTTCAACTACCACGCCTGTTTGTACGGTTAGCGGCAACGCAGTAACAATCGTCAGTGCGGGTAACTGTTCTATCACCGCTTCTCAAGTTGGTGACAGCAACTACAATGCGGCAACAGATGTCGTTCAAGTATTTGCTGTTGGCAAGTCGGCTCAAACTATTACTTTTGCTGCACTCAGTGCTAAAACATTTGGCGATGCTAGCTTTAACCTTAGCGCTACGGCGTCTTCTTCATTAGCATCAACTTTTGCTTCTACAACTTCAGCTGTTTGTACAGTCAGTGGCAATGCAGTGACGGTTGTTGCTACGGGTAGTTGTTCGATCACAGCTTCTCAAAGTGGTGATACTGATTACAACGCTGCGACTGATGCGGTTCAGGCATTTACCGTTAACAAGGCAGCTCAAACCATTACTTTCGGTGCATTAAGTGCCAAAGCATTTGGCGATGCTAACTTCAACTTGGCAGCGACGGCTTCATCTTCATTAACACCAACTTATGCTTCAACAACCACGGCGGTTTGTACGGTCAGCGGCAGTGCAGTAACGATTGTTACAACTGGTAGTTGTTCAATTACGGCTTCGCAAACTGGCGACACTAACTATGATGCGGCAACAGATGTTGTTCAGGCATTTAACATAGGCAAGTCGGCTCAAACGATTTCTTTTGCTGCGTTAAGTAGCAAAACATTTGGTGATGCTAACTTTAACCTTAGTGCAACGGCTTCTTCTTCGTTAGCGCCTACTTTTGCATCAACAACTGCATCGGTTTGTAC
>CALKGI010000306.1 GCA_938085045.1 uncultured Alteromonadaceae bacterium | reverse complement strand
GATAAAGGCTCGATTTATTATCAGCAGGTGCAATTGCTTGTCAGTGCTTTGCCTTTTGTTGCCAAAGAACAATGCTTTGCGTTAAAAGGTGGTACGGCAATAAATCTCTTTGTCCGTGATTTTCCACGATTATCTGTGGATATTGATTTGGCTTACTTACCGCTGGAAACCCGGGAGTTGGCGCTTGGTAATGTACGAGATGCTTTGGCAAGAATCGCTAGTGATTTGCAAAAGTCACTTAAAATAAAGGCTACTGTACAGGATTCAAAGCCAGACGAGATGAGAGTCATTGTCTCTACAGATGTTGCCCAGATTAAAATTGAAGTTTCTCCTGTTGCGCGTGGCACTGTGTATGAGCCTGTTGAAATGCCTGTGGTAGAAAAAGTTGAGGATGAGATTGGGTTTGCAGAAATACAGGTTATTTCTATGGCTGATCTGTACGGTGGCAAGATTTGTGCTGCATTGGACAGACAACACCCAAGAGATTTGTATGATGTGAAAATGCTGCTTGAGTCTGATGGGATCACCAGAGATATTTTCAATGGCTTCATTGCTTATACATTGAGTCACAATAGACCCATCGCTGAGGTGATGGAGCCGAAGTGGAGAGACATTACAGACGTTTTTCACAAAGAATTTGAAGGGATGACAGTTAACCCGGTCTCACTGGAGGAGTTGAATCAAACCAAAGGTGATTTACTGCAAGCGCTCAAGCGACATTTTATACAGCAAGATTATGATTTTTTAATATCTTTTAAGTCTGGAGTTCCAGATTGGTCTTTGGCTCCGGCCGTGCAGATTCAGTATTTACCAGCAGTGAAATGGAAACTAATAAACATAGGTAAAATGGCGAATGAAAAGCACAACATTGCATTGACTAATTTGAACCGTGTTTTACAATCTTGGTTAGATTAGAGAGGCAGAGCAGGATAAATTCAATAGTTGACTCCTTGACTCCTTGACTCCTTGACTCCTTGACTTCGGGCTTCCTACCAAATTCAAGTCACTGATATAATACTGGGTTTTCAAACAACTTCAGTGGCAATGTACACTGATAAACAACGGCAAAACAATAAACCCGTCTCGTCTCGTATTGTTGCGATTAACTCCTCAAGGGATCTGGATGTTAGACTTAATAATAAAGTATCCAAAAATATTTACTGCTGTGCTATCTGCGGCACTCCTTGCTGTTGGCTATTTTTATCGTACAGATAGGGATAGGAAAAAAAGATCAAAAACTGGCGTTATTCATAATGTTAGAAATCAGGCATCGTATGTCAATTGTCTACAGGCGTGATTTTAATGATGTATTTGAAAAGGTGATTGAGCTACAACCGCCTCAAACTACATGCGCAGTGCCCGAACCTTAAAAGGTTAATGGCCGAGAGCGAAACCACATAACATTGTGCCCAATCGAATATGTTCTCAAATGGTACCAACAGTGAGTTATTTCACTCAAATAAGTATTTTTATGTTTAAAAGGTAAGTTTTTTTACCCTGCTACCTGTTTTAATACGCGTCACTAATTCAACACAGTTTGCCAGAAGCAGCAGCTAATAATAAAGAGCATATTAAATATGGAAAATGAAACTAAACCCGTTAGCACAGCCATTGTTTTTGACTCAACACTTTGTAAACTGCCAATACACCACTTGCCTTCTATTTTGAACTTTTTGGCTGAAGCAGATTACGCATTGTCGGAGTCATCCGAAATACTGCCAGTTGAATCTTGCTTTGGCCGAGGGGCAATACTCGGTTTCTTGGCGCAAGCAGCGGAGCAGCTTGTTGACCACGTCCAAAAAGTTGAATGGGTTGTAGGCGACCTACATCAAACAATAAATGCTGGTGAGGCAAAGAGGGTGCAATATGCTGAGTTACATGGACATTACCAACGGCTTATCGAGCTACCAGACGATGTAGAACCAGCGCAATTGACTGAATTGAAAATGACAATATCAAGACTTGAGCAAGCGCTATCTTTGAGTGCAACTGCTGCACTGGCGGAGTTCAAGGTGGTGAACGTTGCCGAGAAATAAATCAGCTTGATCAGTGGGGGTTTGGCTTATTGTACAATAGGGTTGAAGGGAGATGTAAAGCTGAAATCGTCACCGTTGGCTTTGCAATACCAAAGGTTGTACTGAGTTATCAAATCCCATCAAAGCACTAACTTTATCTGCCATGTCAGGCATTTCTTCACTCATCCAGCGCCCATAGTGCTGCTCAAGCATTTTAATCGTGGTGTGGCCCATTTGTCTCATTATCCAGCGCTCGTTAACGCCAGCGGTCAACAGTTGGCTTGCGAAGGTATGACGTGCTTGACCCGGCCCACGATATCGGACTTTGGCTTTGTTCAAATGTGTTTTAAAGAAACGATCTCGAAACGAGCCTTCGCTGGCATGACGAGTTAATGAACGGGAGTTCACAAACACGAATCTAACAGACTCTTGTTTGATTGTTTTATAGTCGGCCTGCATAACGTCAATTTGGGTTGGTGGTAGCATTTGCGAGAGTTGCCGTTGCCTTAACAAGGGGATGACGGCTTGGCTTAGCAGCTCAATGGTTCGACAACTGCTTTTGGTTTTGGTCATCTTGAATTTGCCCTTGACGAGGTCGAGTGGGCTAAAATTGTGCCGTTGTTGATGAATCAAACGAAAATTATCAAGTCATACTGGGCAGAACATAAATGTGATTTAAGAACGGCGACAGAGGCTGCATTTAAACCAGCAACGGAAAAATACGAGGAATTGACTAGATTTGTCGAAACCAATCACTTTGCTATTTACCATCACCGATTACTAGATTTTGGTCGTGAGTGTCAGAACTGCGGCCATTTGTTTCGCACACCCAGAGCAAGCTTTTGTGCTAATTGCGGATTAACGGCCGATAGAAATGTTGAGTGTGGGGCACTACTATAGCAATAGTGATTAAACCATCACTATCCCAACTCCAACATTAAGCGCTAGTGCAATAGCATTGCCGTTTTCTTCAAATTCAAATTCGATCCCTTCTTCGATTATCAATCGGACCTATAGAATTAGTGCGTTTGCAGGTATTATTGCAAACGCTCATTGAATCATCACTGTGCTCAGTCAGTAAATCTAAACGGAGGAAGTATGGAGTCAAGTGCAATTTTATACACCGCTATTTTTGTCGTTATTTTAAATCTCGTGACCACCGTTTTTATCGTTCGCAGCAGCCATTTTGATAAACAGCAAAAGCTGTTGCAAGTTATTGTTGTTTGGTTAATACCATTGTTTGCCGCCGTTGGCATTTTGCTTTTTCTTCGTAGCATGAAAGATGATTTACCCGTTAGAAAACGCCAGTTTGGCGGTGGACCGCAAGATAGTGGACATACCTAATGTTGTTTACAAGTTCAGTAGCCCTCGGGCATTAGTTGAGTTGCCAAAAAGCCAATTTACTGGTCTACTTGCATAGCCTTTATCCGAGGGTAGGATCAATCACATATAACAGGAATAAAAAATGAAAATAAATGCACTTAAGAAAACACTACTCACCCTTGGCTTCGGTATGGGTATAGGGATGAGCGCAATAGGTTCCGCATCAGCCGGGAGCATCTGTCCATTGTGGGAAATGCAATGCGCTGCGAACAATAACGCTGCTTGTTTAAGCTGGGCATTAATGTGCGCACCAGACGCAGAGTAAAATGTTACTTTAATTTTGGCTAATTCAATTACCCACCAAACCTGAATAAACCTACATCGGCATTTTGTCATCACTACTCAGAGGCATTTATTGTTCAATAAAATCATCCCGCAAACTTGGTTCGGTGGTATTTTTCATCGTAATACTAAGCTTGTTGTCAGTACCAAAGGCATCGAGTGGCAATCTCAAATGTTTGATTGGCAACAACTGCATAGTCCGCCTGTTGTTGAGTTTGGCTTGTTGGGTTGCAGGCTCAGTTTTAAGGTTGAACAACGCAATTATACTATCCGTCATTTATGGTACGGTTTGTTGTATTACCACAAGCATACATTTAATGAACTTTGGGCTGATGCTAATCAGCACAGGTTAAAAACCTTGCTCGATAAGTTGAAGCAATTATCGACAACCAAATATTTACGGCAGTCTTATACTAGTGCAATGAAAAGTGCCATTGTTGATGAAAGTCAGCGCTGGCTGTCGTGGCAAAACAAAACGGGTTTGTCAGCAGAAAATCAAAAGCAAGTGGCCAGTCTTGAGTTATGGGCGGATGGATCCGAAGACGTTATTGTCGCAATCAGAGAAAACTTCATCGCGCAACAACTTAGCTGCTATGCCCAATATTTTGACCAAGTCGAGACCCAACCGCTGAGTGAACGACAACGCCGAGCCTGCATTATTGATGATGACAATAACCTGTTGTTAGCAGGCGCAGGCACAGGAAAAACCAGTGTGATGGTTGGCAGGGCGGGGTACTTAATTAACAGTGAACAAGCTCAGCCTAAAGACTTGTTATTGTTAGCCTTTGGCCAAAAGGCAGCCAACGAACTTGATGAACGTATCACAAAAAAGCTAAACACCACAGATATACGCGCCAGTACATTTCACGGCCTTGGGTTAAGGATTATTGCCCAGGTTGAAGGTAAAGCACCTGATTTGTCGGTTCTTGCTGAAGATGAAGAGGCCAAGGCAAAGTGGGTTCAAAACTGTTTTGAACACTTGCTCGATGTTGCCGCATACAGGCAGTTGGTATTTCAGTACTTCAGCAAATATTATTACGTAGAAAAGAACCTTACAGATTTTGCGAGCCTTGGCGAGTACTACCAATATTTGACAGACAATGACGTGCGCAGCCTAAAAGGCGATTTGGTTAAGAGCTTTGGAGAGTTATACATTGCCAACTGGTTATTTCGCCATGGCATTGAGTATGTGTACGAAGCATCATATGAACATGATGTTAGTAGCGTAGAATTTAGGCAATACAAACCAGATTTTTACCTAACTGAACAGCAAATCTATATTGAGTATTATGGTATTGATAAAAATGGCGATACTGCACCATACATCGACAGGGCAAGCTATCACAGGTCGATTTCTTGGAAGCGTAAAGTCCATGAAAAATACAATACGGGCTATATCGAGCTGTTTTATGCTCAGCATAAGTCAGGCGACCTTTTATCTGCTTTGACGTATAAACTAGGCGAACAAAACTATATTGCGCAGCAATTACCCGACCAAGCAATATTGTCGACCTTGCGGGAATTGGGCCGGATCACCGAGCTTGCAAAACTGTTTGCTCAAATGATTGGTTTATATAAATCGGCCTGTCTAGACAAGCATTGTCTTGACGGAAAAAGCGAACAATCGGTTATCGCAAATGCCAAAAATAAAAAGCAAACAACCAAAGCATTTGAGTTACTTAGGCCGGTTCTATCGGCCTATCAAACACATTTGCAACAAAAACAACAAATTGATTTTGAAGACATGATTGGCAAGGCGCTTGAATATATTCAATCAGGGAGATTTAAGTCGCCTTGGTCTTATATCATGGTTGACGAATTGCAAGATATCTCTGAACCTCGAGCACGCTTGGTTAGAGCACTAAGAGACAGCAATCCGGGCACTTCGGTGTTTGCTGTTGGCGATGATTGGCAAGCCATTTATCGTTTTAGCGTTGCAGACGTCAGATTAACGACAAGTTTTGCCAGTTACTTTGGTCAAACAACACAAACTACTTTGGATAAAACCTATCGCTTCAACGACCGTATCGGCAATGTTGCTACAGCATTTGTTGGTAAAAACCCGGCACAAATAAGCAAAACCATTGAATCGAATGACAAACAAAGCAAACCAGCCGTATCTATATTACGCAATAGTGAAGCACCGTATACCAGTACAAAGCAACCTAGTGAGTACTTGAACGGTTCGCTTGAGCAAGCTTTGGCGGCAATTCAAAGTAGGGTGGAGGGCACTGCTAGCGTCTATTTGCTGGCAAGGTTTTGGTTCTTGTTACCAGACAAATCGTTATTGCATCAGCTCGCCAATAAATATCCAACATTGAAAATAAAAAACCAGTCGTTCCATGCAGCCAAAGGTAAAGAAGCCGATTTTGTTATTGTTATGGGCTTAAAAACTGGCAAGTTTGGTTTTCCTTCAACAAAAGTGACTCCAGCGTTGTTGGATGCCTTGTTACCCACTCAAGAAAAATTCAAATATGCTGAAGAACGACGATTGTTTTATGTGGCGTTAACACGAGCAAGAAACAGAGTATATGTGCTGGCAGATATGTCAGATACTAGCCCTTTTGTCAAAGAGTTGGTTGAGCAAAAATATGATATAGAACTCAATGAGTTTGCAACATCGGTGACCCAGTTATTTAGTAACGACATTAAGTGTGTTCGTTGTAACGAAGGCACTTTAAAGAGCCTGATGGGTGAATTTGGGCGATTCTTTGGTTGTTCATTGTCGCCTCATTGTAAGCATACCGAAAATGGCTGTGCCCAGTGTGAAAGCCCAATGTCGCGCAGTAAGCTTGAAGGCTGGCAAGTTTGTTTGAATGAAGCCTGCGACCACATAGCGCCTGTTTGTAAAACCTGTAAGAGCCAAATGAAACTCAAAAACGGCCCCTACGGCGCTTTTTGGGGCTGTAATAATTACAATCACAAGAGTAAATCAGGATGTGGCTATAAAATTAGTGAGGCGAAGTTAGTAATACCTGATAAATTGCAAATTAATTAACAAAATTTGAATAATAAACCAAAACTGAGAACCCCGTCACAGTTTTAAGTCGCTGGCTCCCGTATTATTCTAATCAAGGTCAAACAGGCCAAACTTAGTCAAACTATTAACTTCTTCGGGGAATATTATTATGTTTAAAATCAATCGTGTAATCAGTAAAGTTGTTGTAGCCGCCGCCCTTTTAACCGCATTTGATAGCCAAGCCGCTAACCTGTGTAATCAGGTATTCAGTGGTAACATTGAGCGAATTAGAACTCAAGTTCAAGCCAGTGGCGAAACTGTGATGCGAGTATATTTACATCCTGGTAACAACGCCGATTATGCCGGATACGTCACCAGTGACATGATGGCCAAAGTACTAATGACCGCTAAAGATAAAGATGTGACCATCACGGGTTATTCAGATTCAAGCTGTAAAATTACTTGGGTTGATTATCGTTAATTCCCCACAAGAGGTTGTTCGAATAAATGATGAGGCTTTGGCCTCATTTTTTTCCACGTGACAAAATAACTGGATAAAAAACCATCTATTTATTGGACATTAAACGGGTCAAATATTATACTGTTATTATATACAGCATTACAGCGACCCCAACCATGAAATACTTTATCGACCCCACCATAGATTGCGTGTTTAAAAAAATTCTGGCTGCTACAGGCCATGAAGTACTACTGCTTGATTTCTTAAACAGCATATTGAAACCCACCGCAAAAATTATGCGAATAGTGGTGCAAAACCCCTACAACGAAAAAGACTACTTGGAAGATAAATTGTCGATTGTGGATATAAAAGCTCAGGATGACAAAGGCAATACCTACCAGATAGAGGTGCAGGTAGCAACGCCTGAATTCTTGGCTAATCGGATGCTGGCTAATTGGGGCGATATTTATCAAGGCCAATTAGTCGAAGGTGTTGGGTTCGACCAACTTAAACCGGTGATTTCTATTTGGCTATTGACAGGTAATCTGCTTAAATCTTCTGACGTTTGTCATCACCACTTTGAATGTTATGACAAACATAATGGGGTGCTTTTATCTGACCATATGAGTATTCACGTATTGGAACTTGGTAAGTGGCGTAAACCGGACAGATTACAACCGGAAGATAATTGGTTATACTTCTTCAAAGAAGGCAAGAGTTTTAAGGTATTGCCGCCAGAATTAAAGAAGATACCGCAGATGAGAGAAGCCATGAGTGTTTTAACCGCATTTTCTGACCAAGCCGAGAGTTATCACCGTTATAAAACACGTCAGCAGATTTTAAGAATACAGCTGTCTGATGAAAATGTGGCTCGTAAGAGAAAGTTAGAGTTGGCCCAAGCCCAAGCCGAAATAGAAGAAGCGCAAGCCGAAATAGAAGAGGCACAAGCTGAAATTGAAGAAGCACAAGCTGAAATTGAAGAAGCACAAGCCGAAATTGAAAAGGCACAGGTTACAGCTGACAAAGAAAGGCAAGCTGCCCAAAACGAGCGGGCAGAAAAAAATAAATATAAAGAAATGCTGCGAAAGGCCGGTATTGATCCCGACAACGCGTAAACGAAAAAGCCACCTTCTGGTGGCTTTTTTACACGTCGAACGTCAAAAAATTACCCTGTAACTGCTCGCTCTAATACGGCAATGGCCTGCCCAGACCCGCCATGTACTACGGTGCCCAATGTTAGATGGTTTAAGCGCCACCCCTCGTTTGCGTATTCATTTAATGCGCGGTCAAAGTCAAATGGGCCGACTGAGGCTTTTCTTGACCAACCAATATCAAATTTCAAAACGACTGTCCTATATTCATACTGCTTCATTGTTGGGAGTTCCTCGTGATCTAGGTCGTGAATATCAATGTCAAAAGCTGATGCCAGCGCCTTTTTTGACTGTAGCGAAATCGCTGCCTCTTTCTCGATTCGCTGTATGGTCCTAACACTTAGGCCCGAAGCCAAGGCTAATTCTTCTTGAGACCAGGCTCTTTCTGTTCTCAATTCGAGTATTAAATCTGCATCTATTTTCATTTGAAATCCGTCCATCACATTTACTTTGGAGGCGTTGCTATCATAACCAATCGCCCAAGAAACTTTTACGTTAGGCCCACGTAACGCCCACGTTATTGTAACGACAACGACCCGACAGTTCCATGACAGTTATTTGTTTTTAACCAACTTTCAGTCACTTATAGGCAAACATCTACGCATCCATATTTTATAACCAAAAGTTATATATAGACGTGTAGACTTTTATTGTATTGTGCCCTTGAATTCCTTACTATCTACTCAATAATCGCCAAATTGCCTGCTTAAATGAAAATCTATTACGATGAAAATATGCCCTTTGCGGCTGAATTGTTCTCTCCTTTGGGTGAGGTGCAATCTTTTGCAGGGCGAGAATGTCATGCCCAGCTGATTAAAGACGCCGATGTGTTATTAGTTCGCTCTATCACCAAGGTGAATGAAAGCCTGCTTAAAGATGCCAAAAACCTCAAATTTGTTGGCACGGCAACA
>CALKGI010000305.1 GCA_938085045.1 uncultured Alteromonadaceae bacterium | reverse complement strand
CAGAACCACAGTACAAGTGATTGCTAAGGTGTTTCGAGCTGATTTCAAAATCGATTGCAAAGGCTTAATTAACATCATTCAGTTTGCTGGGTATCCAGTAAATTGTATTTTTTCAAATAACCGCGTAGTTGATGATAGGTGAGCCCGAGGATCTCTGCTGTCTTTTTCTGATTATATTGGCTGGTCGCCAGCGCATTATTAATCAAATCGATTTCGAACTGCTGCGATATATCCTTCAAATTGAGCGGAAAACTGATATTGCCCGCAGGGGCAAGTGTTGAGGTACTACCATTGCTACCCAAACTGCTGCCAGCTGTATTGGTCGGAGCTTCTGCGCTATCGGTTGTATCCGTTGGAACTGCTATATCGGCTTGGGCTGTTGTGCGGAACCTGTCGGTGGTACGAACAACTGATTTTGGACGATATGGACTTTCGAAAGGGTCAATAATCAACTCATGCACTGGCACATGGGGATTATTAGAACGGTAAAGGCTACGCTCAACCACGTTTTTTAGTTCTCGTACGTTGCCCGGCCATGAATAGTCGAGCATTGCTTCTTTAGCTCGACTCGAAAAGCCGCTGAACAATTCCCATTCGAGCTCGCGTGCCATATTAATAGCAAAATGTTCTGCTAATACCATGATGTCGTCTTTACGTTCACGCATAGGCGGTAAGGTAATTACATCAAACGCGAGCCTGTCGAGTAAGTCAGCGCGAAACTCGCCTCTGTCGGCAAGGGTTGGTAAATCTTCGTTGGTGGCACAAATTAAGCGAGTATTGGTTTTCACTGTTCGTGAACCACCTACCCGTTCAAATTCGCCATATTCTATGACTCTAAGTAGCTTTTCTTGGATCATGCCTGAAGTATTGGCTAATTCATCAAGAAATAAAGAACCACTGCTGGCCCGCTCAAAGCGGCCCTCGTGACGTTTAGAAGCACCAGTGAAAGCGCCAGCCTCGTGACCAAATAATTCGCTTTCTAGCAAATTTTCGTTTAAAGAGGCACAGTTAAGGGTGATATAATTCTGATCCCAGCGTTTTGACAAAAAATGCAATCGAGCGGCAATTAACTCTTTGCCGGTCCCTCGTTCACCGATTATCAGCACTGGTTTGTCTAAAGGAGCGATTTGCGACACCTTCTCTAATACTTCAAGAAAAGAGTTGGCTTGGCCTATCAAATTGTCTCGTTGTTGAAAGCGACTCATGAGTTACACAAAACTTGGTAGAAATGACTAATTAATAGTGTATTTTAAAACGGCTGGACGTTAAAGATATTTCTCATTATTATATAACAATAAATAAAACAACAAGTTACAACGTTTTTGCAAGTTGGCAAGATATCTGAATATACCCAGACCAATACAAAGTCGTTTTAATTTAGCAAAGAGGTAATGACAATGGGCATATTTTCACGTTTTTCGGACATCATCAACTCCAACATCAATGCGCTGCTGGACAAGGCTGAAGATCCGCAAAAGATGGTGCGATTGATTATTCAAGAAATGGAAGACACTTTAGTTGAAGTGCGTTCGACCTCGGCAAAAACCATCGCCGAGAAAAAAGAACTCAGCCGCCGCGTCGCACGAATGGAAGCAGAAGCAAAAGAATGGGAAAACAAAGCGGAATTGGCACTGAACAAAGGCCGCGAAGATTTGGCTCGTTCGGCATTGGTTGAACAGGCCAAAGCCACCGAATCGGTTGACGCTGTTAAAGCTGAATTGGCACATGTAGAAGACCACATTGCCAAGTTGCAAGAAGAAACCAGCCAGTTGCAAGAAAAATTGGCTGATGCCAAAGCACGTCAAAAAGCCATTTTGATGCGCCACGATGCCGCTTCAACTCGATTGAATGTTAAGCGTAAGCTCGACACTTCAAGAGTAGATGATGCACTGAGCCGCTTTGAAAGTTATGAGCGCAAAATCGACGGTTTAGAAGCTGAATTGGAATCTTACGACATGGGCAAAAAGTCGTTATCAGATGAAATTGCTGATTTGGAGCAGGACACCAAAATAGACGATCAATTAGCAGCATTAAAGGCTAAAATGGACTCAGGCAAGAAAAAAGAAGCTAAGAAGTAGTCAGTTGATTTTTTTGCCTAATCGTTAATTTTTTTCAGGAGAATGCTTGTGGATGAAATCGTCTCATTATTAGAAGCTGCACCGGTTATCATTTTTACCGTGATTGTGGCGCCCATGTGGTTGATATTGCATTATCGGTCTAAGCGGCAATTGAACAAGGGATTGAGCGAAAAGGATTTTGAACAACTCAATGGGTTGGCTCAATCCGCTGAAAAAATGAATAGCCGAATCAAAACCCTTGAAGCCATCCTTGATGCAGAGGCGCCGCAGTGGAGGAATAAGGTATGAGAAGATTTCAACACGATCTTTACCGTGATCCCAGCCGTGGCAAGGTAGCCGGCGTTTGTGCTGGTATCGCCGAGAGTTTTGGTTTCGAAACTTGGTTGGTCAGGGTGGCTGCAATCACCATGATTTTGCTATCTGGCGGTATGTTGTTCTTTGTTCTTTATATTGCTGCTTGGTTTATCTTAGATGTTAAACCGGGTAGTGATAAAAAGCACAAAAAACATGGTAGGAACAGTCGCCGAGGTTATCAGGGTGCTTATCAAGATGGCTACCAAGAGCAATCGCAAAAGTCAGAGCAGCATCAGACAAATCAAAAGGATATTGACAACCACATCAGGTCGCACTTCAAAAGCCCTGTGTCGGTTAAAGAAAAAATTTGGCAATCAGGAGAGCTACCCGCTCAGGCTTTTAAAGACATCAGTTCGCAATTTAGTGATTTAGAAAAGCGTCTGCAAAATTTAGAAACCTATGTAACCTCTACTGAGTATACTGTGGCCAATGAGATAAACCGGCTTTAGAGATTGTTCAAAAAGAACAGTCCATGTTATCTTTGCGAACACCGCTTGTTTAACAAGTTGAAAATTGCCGACACTGAGTCGGCTTTTTGCTTTTCATCACAAATACAATTCAGGTCGATAACCTGCAAGGCTCAGTTTAATTGATATGTTTAATATATTTGATTCATCCAATCTTGACCTGCTTAAAGCCGAGGCTGATAAACTGCTGAAAAAGACCCTCAACCGCCATGTTAAACTGGCAGTGACTGGGCTTAGTCGTAGTGGCAAATCAGCTTTTATCACCTCACTGGTTTATCAACTGTGTGAACAATCTGATGCCCGTAATCTGCCATTTGTTGAATCTATTCGAGACAGTCGCTTTGTCGGCGCCAAAAAAATCCCCCAAACCAGTTTGCATGTCCCCTCGTTTGCCTATACCGAAGCGCTGGGCAGTTTGTTTGATGACCAACCCTGTTGGCCAAATTCAACCCGCAGTATCAGCGAACTGAGATTGGCCATTCGCTACAAACCCGAAGAAGGGCTGTTAAGCCAACTTAGCGATTGGAACACCCTGTATGTCGATATTGTCGATTACCCCGGTGAATGGTTGATGGACTTGCCAATGTTATCGCTTGATTTCGCTCAGTGGTCACGAATGATGGCCGAACTGTTCGAAAACGAACCGCGTAAATCTGCCAGTAAAGACTTTATCGAGAAAGTGCGATTGCTCGACCTCAACGGCTTAGAGAATGAACGCTTATTACAAGCGCTCTCTAAAGAGTACAGCCAGTTATTGATTAAATTTAAAAATGAGCTTGGTTTAAGCCTACTTCAGCCCGGGCGCTTTATTTTGCCCGGAGAGCTTGAAGGTGCACCGATACTGCAATTCATTCCTCTGATGACAGGGATTGCGTCGGCAGATCTTGAATCTATCGAGCCGGGCACCAACCTTGCCGCGTTGGTCAATCGATTTGAAGAATACAAAAGTAGGGTGGTCCAAGCTTTTTACGATGACTACTTTAAACATTTTGACCGTCAAATTGTGTTGGTTGATTGTTTAGACCCGCTAAATGCAGGTGAGCAAAGTTTTAGTGAATTACAGCGCTCAATAGAGTTGTTGTTGCAAAGCTACGATTATGGCAAGAATAACCTCCTTCATAGAATTTTCTCTCCGCGTATCGACAAGTTGTTATTTGCGGCCACTAAGGCCGACCATGTCACCACCGAACAGCATAAAAACCTGACCTTATTGCTCAATAACTTAATAGAAAAGTCACGCAAAGACATTCAGTTTGAAGCCATAGAAGTTGAAACTATGTCGATGTCGTCTATAAAAGCCACCGAAAATGGTTTTATCGACCATAAAGGCGAGACCTTTCCTTGCATAAAGGGCGTGACGATTGACGAAGAACAACAGCATAAAACGGTGACGCTGTTTCCAGGAGAAATTCCAAAAGATTTGCCCACAGGTGAGTTTTGGCAAAATAACCCGTTTAAATTCGTTTGTTTTGAGCCGCCGAAAAAAATCGACAAATCACTGGCCCACATCCGCATGGATCATGTCATTGAATACTTACTGGGAGACAAATTACGCTGATGAGTCAACAACAACCCATTAAAAAACAGGTGGTCTTTGATGAACCACCTCAGAAACCTTTTGCCGAAGGTTCAGCCCATGAAGACACCGTACTTGAAGACATCAAACATCTGCAAGACCAATTGGTATTTGGCGAAGACGAAACCATCAAATTTGAAGTTGAAGCTGTTGAGCAAATTGACCAAACTGTATCGGTAGAAAAAGTGCTGACTACACCGGGCAAAAAATGGTCTTTAGCGGCCAAAGCACTAGGTGGATTTGTCAGCGTGATTGTGGGAATGGAGGCCTATGAGTTTTTCACGGGGCTATGGACCACGGCACCTATCAGCGCTTTTCTTTACAGCGGTGCTTTTGCATTATCTGTTGGTTTGGCGGGCAAGGTTGTGTTTGGTGAATATCGTCAACTCAAACGATTGAAAAGATTAGAACGTTGGCATAATGCAGCTGATCGTATGGATAATGCTGAACAAGTTGGCGAAGCGATGACGTTGTGTACCAGCATCAACAAAGAACTGCCGAAAACCGAAGAAAACAAAGAATCTTTAGAGCAATGGCGAAGTTCGCTTAAAGACAACTTCACCGACAAAGAGATAATGACGCTTTATTCTGAGACTGTGTTAAACAAAATCGATGATAAAGGTTTGGCAGTGATTAGCCGTTACGCCACCGAAACCACGTTGATGGTGGCGATAAGCCCCTTAGCTGTGATGGATATGGCGCTGGTACTTTGGCGAAGCATCAAAATGATCGACGAAATCTGTAAACTGTATGGTGTCACATTGGGTTACTGGAGCCGTATTAAACTGATTAAAACGGTGCTAAGAAATGTGATTTACGCTGGTGTTACCGAACTTATTGCCGATGTAGGTGCGGCGGCACTGAGTTTAGAGATGGCAGGTAAATTGTCATCGCGTGCAGCACAAGGGTTAGGGGCTGGGTTGTTGACTGGCCGGTTAGGCTTTAAAGTGATGCAATTGTGTCGTCCGGTGCCTGCATTACCGAACAAGCAAAAACGGCTAGGTGATTTGTCTAAGCATTTATTGGGAAATATTCGTAAGGCGCTGACAAGCGGGAAATAAGGGTGATACGCCGCACCGCGGCGTATCCGCCAACCACAACGTAAAGGTTAACCTGAAGTCATGGCCAAAATTGTGTCGATATCCATTGTCTTCGTATACTGCCTAAAATCAACTTCTCGCTGAGTTCTGGCAATCACAGCCATGCGGTCAGACAATTCATTACCTTCGATATTCGCGTGGCCGCGAACATGGGTGATGGTGATATTGGCTTTTAAGCGCTCATAATATTCAAAACAACCTTTAATCACTTCAAGGTTCTTAATCTCTTCGCCTTTACCTCGGGTCCAGCCCTTGGCTTTCCAGCCTTTTGCCCATTTGGTGATGCAATCGATAGAATATTTCGAATCCGATAAAATTTGTACATTTTGCTTATCAAAAATGTAATTTTCAGCGAGTTTAAGCGACTCAAGCATGCCTTTTAACTCGGCAGTATTATTCGTGCCGTTTGGCTCATATAAACCATACCAAAGTTCGACCAACTGCTCTTTTTGATAAATCGCAATGCCGGTGCCTGATTTGCCGGGGTTAGGTGAACACGCACCATCACAATAAATGTTGATGTCAGCGACAATTTGCGGTTTTTTCGCTGCGGGCTTGCTACGACTTTTGCTAGTCGACTTTGAAGGGCTGCCTGCGGCCTTGGGTTTGGCCGAAGAAGCAGAGCCTGTTGCGCCTGCTTTTTCTTTGGTACGTTTTGACAGAGCCTGACCATAAGGGGCTTCATAAGCCATGGCGGCCTCTTCAAGGGATGGGAATCCCATAAATTGAGCATCAGGGCGACCATCGATTTGCGCTTTGGCCTTGGGCCACGAATCATAAATGCCAGGTTGTGCGCCTTTCCATACAACGTAATGTTTTTTGCTCATGGGGCTTATTTTTTTGATGAGTAACAGTGGTCGGTGATGATAAAGGGCTTTGGCTGCGGGGGCAAGTGTGTTGGAGGATTAGCTTTGAATCGCGCTATCAAAATTTGACCGTAGGCGATAATTTAGTCTTGCTCAAAACCTTATAAAGCGACACTGAAGTGTCGCCTACGACAGCGCATCAGTCTTAACTGACCGGCATTAAATATCAAATTGGGCTTTTAATACCTGCAACGTTATCGCAATAAGAATCCATGTTTTAACGCATCATCTGGCTGAATAACAAACTTGTTCACGCCACAAACGTAAGCATCGCCACTGACCTTGGGGATCACGGCTTCATATGGACCATAATCTTGTGTCCTTGCAACTTCACCAGTAAAGCGAGAACCCAAAATACTCTCGATGGTCATACTTTGCCCGACAGCCAATTCTCCTTTGACATAATGCAGTGCCATGCGGCCCGACACGCCAGACCCAGTAGGTGAACGGTCAACCTCACCATCGGCAAAAACACAAACATTGCGGCTGTCGGCGCCATCAATAGGCGCACCTATAAATATGGTGCCGTATAACTCGCTTAAGTCTGCTTCAAACGGGTGAACGATTTTATCGTTACTGGCCAATACCGCCTGTTTGATTTCGGTGCCTAGGTTAATTATTTGCTGGTTGTTTTGTGGGGTTAATGCTAAATCAATTTGGTTGGTATCAACGTAGGCGTAAAATGCGCCGCCGAAGGCTAAATCGTAGTTAATGGTTTGTTTGAGGCTTTCGATGAAAACCTGTTGGTTTAATGCGGCGACAAACGAGGGTACGCATTCAAACGAAGCAGTGACTTTACCTTTTACAATTTCGCCCTTTGCACGGATGAGACCGCAAGGGGCTTCGATATTCATCGATGCTTTGCCGTCAATTACATCGACCCAATCCATTTGCATTGCCAAGGTCATTATGGCTATCACCGCATGACCGCACATGTTGCTGTAACCTTCGTTATGCAAGAAGATTGCTGAGCAATCAGCACCATCAATAAAAGGTGGCAATACCAGCGCGCCATACATGTCGGCGTGACCACGGGGTTCGAACATCAAGGCTGTTCTAAGGTGGTCGTGATGCTGCTTTAACTGACGGCGATAATCGAGCAATGAGTCGGCTTGAATCTCAGGGTAACCAGAGGTTATCACTCGTAACGGTTCGCCGCCGGTGTGCATGTCGATGGCGTTAATTATCAAGCTGCCTTCGGGGGCCTGATAATCCTGCTTTGTACTGAATCGATTATAAAATGACACTGATTTGTTCCTTCGGTTGTTCGTAGATACGAGGGCGGTGTAGGGGCAGACCCCTGTGTCTGCTGGCCTTTGAGCTATTTTTATAATGCAATGATATAACGTAAAAAGGGCAATCACGGGGGATTGCCCCTACATAGTTTATTCTTGATTAACGCGCTCGGCAATCAAGGTTGCTGCAATCAAATCTTCTAATGCATGGCCAACTGATTTGAAAAAGGTGATGTCGATGTCGTTTTGGCGCCCAGTTCGTTCGCCTTTACAAAGCTCGAATAAATCGGCTTGAATGTCATCTGTCGTAATAACGCCTTGGTCAATTGGGATCTTAATATCGCCAGTTTCTTTGAGCGCACCTGCGTAGTGGTCGATAAAGACTTTACTACGTAACAGGCATTGGTCATCGGCTTCGCGCATGTCGGGTTTGTACGCGCCAACCATATCTAGATGTTGGCCGGGCCTTAGTAGCTCTCCAGATATTAATGGTGTTTTACTCAATGTTGCGCAACTGACAATATCAGCTTTTTCGATACCCTCAGCGATGGAGTCGACTACGGTGACGGTAAATGACTCGCCAGCCAATTCGGCTTTAACGGCATCAGCTTTTATTGGTGAACGACCCCAGACGTAAACTTGCTCTATAGGGCGTACGGCGGCATGGGCTTTAATTAGCATTGGCGATAGTGCGCCTGTGCCTATCATAAACAACGATTTACTGTCTTTTCGTGATAAAAAGCTAGAGGCTAATGCAGACGTTGCTGCCGTGCGAAAGGCTGTTAGTGATTTGGCATCCATCAATGATTTGCAATAACCTTTGTGCGCATCAAACAACAGGTAAAGGCCTTGAATTGACGGTAACTGATATTCGCCATTGTTTGGCGATACTGTGACCATTTTTACGCCCAAGTCTTTACCCGGATCCCATGCAGGCATTAATAGTAGGGTTGAATCTTCTTGCTCTGGTGGGTTGGCGTAGTCGTGATGATGGCGCATTGGCACTTCAACTGATGAGTCAGCAAAGGCCAGTTTTAACCGTGAAATCAACTCGGGAAAGTCGTAATTTTGTTCGATGGTTTGTTTGTCTATAAATTGCATGGGCTGCTCTGTTCGGATACTAAAAAATATGGGTTAGGTTAGCATACGTTTATATTGTGTACAATATTTTGTTTTGATGGCTAACGGAGTTAGCATTAGACAAAAGGCCACTGTTCATGATTCAATTGCCGCACTTTTGGTTGCTTGTAGTAAATTTATGAATAAGTCCTCTATTAACCCTCATGTCAGCATCGGTTTGCTTAACCCTAAGTCACCCGAGAATGTCGGCTCTGTGATGCGCGCCGTTGGTTGTTATCAGGCAGATGCCGTATTTTACACGGGTCACCGTTATGACCGTGCGGTCAAATATCAAACCGACACTAAAAATGTTGAACAAAAAGTACCGTTAACGGCAGTAGAATGCTTGATTGAAAGCGTGCCTGAGAACACTAAAATTGTTTGTGTTGAATTGGTTGAAGGGGCGACTTCATTGCCTGAATACCAACACCCTGAGCGAGCGTTTTATATTCTGGGTCCTGAAGATGGCAGCTTAAGCCAGAAGATTGTCGATAAGGCTGATGATGTGGTTTACATACCCACGGTGGGATGCATGAATTTGGCCGCGACGGTGAATGTTTTACTTTACGACCGTCTGGCCAAATCTGCGCTGAGCGATGCAGGTGACGCGTTAATTCGTCAAAGCCGTGATCGCAATAATAATGTTAAGGTCAAACCTGTTTAAAGCTGACCAAAACAAACGGCCGCAGCGGCGATGGTTTTTTCAATCTGTTCATCGCTGTGCGCAGTTGAAACAAATCCGGTTTCAAAAGCCGATGGCGCCAAGTAAACACCTTCACCTAACATTAGGTGGAAGAATTTTTTGAAACGTTCGCCGTCACAAGCGGTCGCTTGAGCAAAGCTGGTGACTTGGTCTTGGTCGGTGAAGAAAAATCCGAACATGCCGCCAATGTAGTTGGTTGTTAGTGGAATACCTGCTGCTTTGGCAGCGGCAGTAAATCCTTCGCACAATCTTTTTGACTTCGCTGTTAATGCATCATGAACACCCGGTTGTGAAACACCTTCGAGTGACGCAAGACCTGCGGCCATCGCCACTGGGTTACCAGATAAAGTGCCCGCCTGATAGACGCCGCCGTTTGGTGCGATGTGATCCATAATGGCTTGTTTGCCACCAAATGCGCCAACTGGCATTCCGCCGCCGATGACTTTACCTAAGGTTGTTAAATCAGGTGTGATGCCGTAATGCTGTTGCGCGCCACCTAAGGCTACTCTGAAACCTGTCATAACTTCGTCGAAAATCAATACTGATTTGTACTGGTCGCAAACTTCGCGCAGACCTTCAAGAAAACCTTCAACTGGTGGAATGCAGTTCATGTTACCTGCAACAGGCTCGGTGATGATACAAGCTATTTGGTCAGCATATTTTTCGAATATGGCTTTCACTTCGTCTAAGTTGTTAAAAGCCACTGTTAAGGTGTGTTGTGCTAAATCTGCCGGAATACCCGGTGAATTTGGTACGCCCATGGTCAATGCGCCAGAGCCTGCTTTTACTAGTAATGAATCGGCGTGACCGTGGTAACAACCTTCAAACTTGAGAATTTTGTCGCGACCGGTATAACCTCGGGCCAAACGGATGGCGCTCATGGTCGCTTCGGTACCAGAAGACACCATGCGAACTTGGTCCATAGAAGGCACCAACTCAATGACTTTTTCGGCCATTTTCACTTCTATTGCTGTTGGGGTGCCAAAGCTCAAACCGTTTTGAATGACGTTCTGCACCGCCTCACGGATGGCAGGGTGGTTATGACCCAGTATCATTGGCCCCCACGAACCAACGTAATCGATGTAATCGTTGCCATCGGCATCGGTAATGACGGCGCCATCGGCTTTGTCTATAAATAGTGGCGTGCCACCAACACCGTTAAAAGCGCGGACGGGTGAATTGACTCCGCCTGGAATGACTTTGGCGGCCTGTTCAAATAAAGATGCGGATTGTGTCATGGTGCTCTCTTTTGTTAACTGGTTATTTTATTAAAGGGTAGACGGTTTGAACGTTAAATCGACGAAAAAAATGCGGGGATAAACGCTGTTGTGCTCCTGCACAGCGCCTTACCTACTTCCATGTAGGCAAATCACCCGCCTACAAAAGGTTTTTTCTTTTGCTTTTAATCTTGATGCTTGGTGCTGTACCAAGGCACTTTTGACTCATATTTGTCGACGATATTTTCTACCCCAAGTGTTAGGGCAAATAAGGCCATGCGCACCAATACCCCGTTATCGGCCTGACGGAATATCGCCAGATTGGGATTGGCATTCATGTCGTTGTCGAGTTCGTTGGCTTCTGCTCGGGAGTCTCGTGGCAGTGGATGCATGATCACTGTATTGGATTTGCAATGCTCGGTGTAAATTTGCTGATTAAGACGGAAGCGTCCGCGGTATTGGTTGGCTTCGTTTTTGTCTTCAAAGCGCTCTTCTTGAACTCGGGTTTGGTAAACAATATCGGCGTTAAGATTACCTTGAAAATCATCACTAATAGTAATCTTGTGTCCTGCATCATCTATGACAGACAAAATTGAATCTGGTAAAGCCAATGCCTTGGGCGAGACTAGGGTAAAATGGATATTGTCATACAAGCTCAGTAACTTCGATAGTGAGTGTACTGTTCGGCCATATTTCAAATCGCCCATCAAGGTGATATCTAGGCCATCTATTTTGTTGCCGCTGTGATGTAACTCTTTTTCTATGGTAAATAAGTCAAGTAGTGCTTGAGTGGGGTGTTCGTTGGCACCATCACCACCGTTTAGTACAGGTACTCGGCTGCCCTTGGCAAAGTTTGCTACCGAACCCGATTCAGGGTGGCGCATGGCGATGACATCAGAATAGCTGCTGATGATGCGGGCGGTATCAAATAATGATTCGCCTTTTGACAGTGCCGATGAACCCATACCTGTGGTTTCTCTGACTTCACCGCCGAGCAGGTTGAAGGCACAACCAAAGCTGACCCGAGTTCGGGTGCTGGGTTCAAAAAACAAGTTTCCGAGAATGGCGCCGTCAAGCACCGAGGTGCGTTTTTGGCGCTTGGCGTAAGGGGCCATTTTGTCGGCGATAGTAAAGATGTGTTCAATGGATTGACGGTCAAATTGATTCACCGACAAGATATGCTGACCTTTAAACTGGCTCATGGTTTTTGCCCTGTTTTTACTGTTAAACAAACGCCGCACAATATAGCAGGAAAAGGTTGTTTTACCTACCATCTATCAATAAAATAAATGGGTTATACAACGGCTCTACTGCGCCAGTTTGAGTGCGCAGTTCTGTCTTTCGTTGTCAATTAAATTATTTTAAAACAGGTGTTTAGATGCAAAAAAATAAAAGAAAACTGTGTTATTACGGCGACTACCTACACCTTGACAAAGTACTGTCGGCTCAAGAGCCAGAAAGTCGAAATTACGGTGCAGAGGCACACGACGAAACCTTGTTTATCATTACCCATCAAGCCTACGAGCTGTGGTTCAAACAGATTTTGCATGAAGTTAAGTCGGTGATAGATATTTTCTCAGACGACTCGGTTAAAGATCAGCATTTGACTAAGGTGGTTCATCGTTTGAACCGAGTGACGGTCATTCAAAATCTGTTGAATCAACAGATTGATGTGATAGAAACGATGACCCCACAAGACTTTATGTCGTTTAGGGATTTTTTGGTGCCGGCCTCGGGTTTTCAAAGTATTCAGTTCAAAATGATGGAAATCTCTTTGGGGCTCAAAAGTGAGTACCGCATTGATTTTGACAAAGAGTCGTTTTATTCGCGCTTGAATAAACCCGATCAAGACTTTTTGATTGACCTTGAAAAGCAGAGCAGTTTGTTTGAATTGGTGGATAAATGGCTGAGCAGAATGCCGTTTTTAGAATTTGGCGAGTTTAAGTTTTGGGAGTTGTATAAAGAGGCAACTGACAAAATGTCTGAAAAAGACATTGCTATCGTTAAGAGTATTGAAAACATCACTGAACATGATAAAGCCGTACAATTGAAGGACATTGAAGCGACCCGTGAAAAATATGCCGCATTGATTGACCCTGACAAGTATGAAGCGCTTCGTAGCGATGGTGCTTTTAGATTGTCTCGCAACGGTATGCTCGGCGCGTTGTTTATTAACTTGTATCAGCATGAGCCTGTATTCAATTTGCCATTTCAACTGCTACGTCGTTTGATGGATATCGATGAGTTGTTGACGATTTGGCGTTACAAGCACTCTGTAATGGTGCAACGAATGTTGGGCAGTAAGATTGGCACAGGTGGTTCTTCGGGCCATGATTACTTAAAACGTACTACTGAAAAGAATCGTATCTTTACTGATTTGTTCCATATGGCGACATTTATGTTACCCCCAGAGGACCTGCCTACGTTGCCTGCTGATTTGAAGCGGGTGCTGCGTTTTTGTGAGGTCGACTGAGCAATAGATTCGTTTCTTGGTTTGGTCACTGCGTGGAGGGATTGGGTCTGTTGTTCTGTTGGATTAATCTCACTCGGAGGATGGGTTACGGCGAGGGACGAGCCGCAACCCATCGGGGCCAACCATTGGGCATAGTTAAATCTGGCTACGGGATTCTTTCTATTGTTGCGTTGACTGGTGATTGAGCCCCATGGGTTGCGGCTTGCTTCGCTTGCGCCTAACCCATCCTCCTTTGTGGTTTATCCTGGGGATGATCTAGTAACAGAGGTTTAAAACTTGTTTTTTGAATCCGCAAATTGTATTTGTTCTTCAACTTTGGTGATAGCCCGCCTGCATTTACCAAGCCTTTGGTGTAGGGCTAAAATCTCTTTTTGTAATTGGTTCGCTTCAAAGTCGTCGACTTGGCTCATTCGGGCTTGTCGCTCAAATATCATTTCGTTCAACCGCCGTTCAAACTCGTGGTTTTGTGCCAGCTCTTGATGCAACTCGTGGCTATTGGCCATAAAGTGTTGGGCGGTACTTTTGTATTTGGCATAACGCTTTTTATTGCTGGTTTGCTGGTAACGATGTTCTTTTATTGCCACCTCATTACCGCGCACAACTTGGGTCAGTGCGGTGAGCTGTTCGGTGAGTTGTTCGCCGCGCAAGTTTAGTTGAGTTTTGTCGGCGTGGGCAAGGCGCAGTAATTCGCTAAAGTTGTCGTCGACTTCTCGTACATAGTCCATAAGCGCGGTAGATTCGCAACGAAACAGACGGTGGTTGAAGTGGTCGCGGTACTTAAAGTGTTTTGACTTTATTTTGGCATTGCGCTCGTCAATGTTGCGGGTTTGATCATACAACACATTGAGCTGTGCGCGTATTTTGTCTATTAAATCTTGGGTTAGCATCTTAAAACCACGCTTTGCCTTTTACCTGTGTGTGAGTTAATAGTCAATTTTCCGTTTAAAAGGGGGCAGGGCATCGAGCATCGATTTGCCATAGCGTTTACTGATAAGCCTTCTGTCTAAAACAACGACTCGGCCAGTATCTTTTTCGTTACGTAACAGTCTACCACACGCCTGCACTAACTTCTTAGACGCTTGGGGCACTGATAATTCCATAAACGGGTTGCCACCGCGTGCTTTGATGTATTCTGCGTGTGCTTCTTCAACTGGGGATGTGGGCACCGCGAATGGGATTTTGGTGATGATGACGTTAGTGAGATATTTGCCGGGTAAGTCGAGTCCTTCAGAGAAACTCTGAGTGCCGAAAATAATGCTGGGCTTACCCGCGTCTATCGATTTTTTGTGTTGCTCTATGATGCTTTGGCGTGAGGATTTACCCTGAACCAATAGCTTTAGTTCGTGCTTTTCTTCAATCGCGGTGGCCACCGCTTCCATTTGCCAGTAAGACGAGAATAAAACCAGTGAGGCGTCGACTCCTTCGAGTAATCCGGGCAGTTGTTCTATTAAGTTATCAGAAAAATCTGGGGCGGTCGGTTCGCTTCTCATCATTGGCATGTGAAGCTCGGCATTTTGCTGGTAGTCAAATGGGCTGTCGACTTGAATGTACTGGGTGCCATCATTGTTTTGTAAGCCAACTTGGTGGCGGAAAAAGTCAAATTTGTTGAGCGCTGTTAGTGTTGCTGAGCAAATCACAGCGCCGGCGCATTCTTCCCACAGTTTATCGGCCAGAAAAAAGCCCACTTCTATAGGAGAGGTTGCTAATAAATAGTCGACCCCTTGTTTGGTTTTTACCACTTCTATCCAGCGAGCATTAGGCGGGGCTTTTTTACTCTTTATATGCGACCACTGTTTCCAGAGTTTATGGAGGTTTTCCATGCGGTTGATGAAAAAGCCTAGCTCGGCAAATAGTGGTTCAGCAAGACTGGGCGAGATAACGCCCTCGGCGGCTTCTTCTTTTAATAGCTCTTGTAGTTTTTGTAATAGTCCGAGCAGTTTGCCTGTGGTTGGTGCTAAGTCTTCGGCGAAGTGAGATAGGGTGTCTGGTAGTTCGCCATTTTCAAATCTTAAACAATCACCCTTTATAAAGAGGGTTTGGTGATTTTGTTGCAACCAAATGTACGCGTCATTGAGTGATTTACCTGTGTCTGCACAGATGTCGTGGATGGTGAGCGAAACGCCAATGGCTTTTGACGTGGTCAGCGTTTTGTTGAGCTTGTCGGCTAACTTGGGCAATTTGTCTAGCCATTCTTTGGCCCCCTTGGTTGTAGCCTGTGCCGCCGCAAAATCGCGAGTGACCTGCGGTAGATGATGTCCTTCATCTATTATGTAGATCGATTCATCAGGGGCAGACAGTATTTTACCGCCACCGAGTTCTAAATCGGCCAGTAGTAAACTGTGGTTTACTATCAATACATCTAATTCGGCGATTTTGTCTCTGGCCATATGAAAGGGGCACTGACGGTGTTCTTGCATTGCTCGGGTGCAACTGTGTTTGTCGCTGACGATATGTTGCCAAGTTTGATCTGGTATTACGCTAGGCCAGCTGTCTTTGTCGCCATCCCACTTTTTACTGTTATAAGCCTTTGCCAATTTGTGTAACAGCTTTTTGGCTATGTCGTTTGGTGGGGTCAATAGTAGTTGCTGAAAATCGACATCCTCGGCCTGTCCATCGGCAAACATGGCCATTTTGCTCAAGCAGGCATAACGTTGCCTGCCCTTTATAATGTCGAAGCTGAAGTCTAGCTCTGAATATTTGGCGAAAAACGGCAAATCTTTGTCGGTTAGCTGTTCTTGAAGTGCGACTGTAGCGGTAGAGATCACCACTTTTTTACTTTGTGCCTTGGCCAATGGAATAACGCCAAGACAATAGGCCAGTGATTTGCCTGTGCCGGTGCCAGCTTCTATTACACAGATTCGTTTTTGCTTGTCATATTCACCTGCCATGGTTTTGGCTATTTCGGCGACTAACAAGTTTTGCTGTTT
>CALKGI010000304.1 GCA_938085045.1 uncultured Alteromonadaceae bacterium | reverse complement strand
TTGATAGCCGCCGTGGCCACCGCCTTAATTCTTAATTCCTTCCATGTTGATATGCATTCATTAATGCAAGGCGAACTGGCTTTTTGGTATGTTTGGGAATTTGATTTGGCTACCTTGATTGCGACCTTATGTTTTATGGGGTTTGTTATCTTTGTTTCGTGTTATATACCGGCTCGTCGGGCGGCCTCACAAAATGTCAATGCGGCACTACGTGATGGTACTCGTGGCGCTCAGGGTAAGGCTGCGGGGCGAGCATCACGTATTTTGGTGACCGTTCAAATTATGCTGATCACCATTATCTCGCTGTTAGGTTCAATTATTGCGCTTAAAGTTGATAAGATCATCGATGCAGATTTGGGGATTAACCCACAAAATACTTACTTCACCATGATGACACTGCCAAACCATGAGTATCCAGAAGCGGCCGATCAGGCGCAGTTTTACGATACGTTGCGCCGTAGACTCGATAACGCGCCTGAGATAGTTAGTTCGTATACCCAGTTTCTTTATGGCCGTATTCCTTTGGCTATCGATCAGGTGGAATACCCCACTGAGGGTGACAAACCCAAAGCTGAGGTTTATGGCATTATCGGTAGTATGAATTTCAGCGGACCGACAGTACTTGAAGGTCGCGAAATGGACAGCAGAGATAACGCAGACGGCCAAAAAGTGGCGCTGGTCAGTGCATCTTTTGCCAAACGATTCTGGCCGGGTGAATCTGCACTCGACAAGCAGTTCCATGTCGATATCAATGACGTTAAACATACCTTTAACATTATTGGTGTGACCTCTAATGTGGCTATCAGCGCGTTCAGAACCAAAGAACAGCGCGATGAAGTGTACATATCTGGTTATCAGGTGCCTTCGCCAGTTGCCACTATATTGTTCCGTTACAACGCTGATGGTTATGCGGTTGAAAATGCCTTCTTTAATGCGCTGGCCAGTATTAATACCGGCATAGACATTCTGACCATTGAAGAGTGGGAAGGGGAGCTTAATGCGATTGAGAAAATGGCTGGCGGCTTGCGAGATGCGATTATCTACACCGGTTTATTCTCGCTATTTTTGGCCATTTCAGGCATCTATAGTTTAACTACGTATGCCATCACCAGAAGAACCCACGAAATCGGTTTACGCCGAGCGCTGGGTGCGATGAACGGTCAGATTGTCAGCTTGTTTGTACGTCAAAGTGCATGGCAGCTTGGCATAGGGGTTGGTATCGGGGTGGTGTTTACCGCACTGGTATTTGCCATTGCCGTAAGAATACTGTCAATGCCGACCTTTGTATTCTTGATTGTATATGCAGTTGTAGTGACCACTTTGGTTGTTGCCGTACTGACAGCGGTTATAGTGCCAGTACGCAAGGCACTCAAAGCGTATCCATCAGAAGCATTACGATTTGAGTAATGGTTGATTGAGAGAGAGAACAAGCCGGGGATTGCCCGGCTTTTTTGTGGCTGTGATTATTGTAATAGTGAACCAAATAGGAGTAGAGGTGGTTGCTCGTTGCCAGTACTGTTAATTCGGTGAGTAGACTCTTCATCAATTACTCCTTCGCGAAACAGTCGCTAAAGAGCTAACACAGTAATGCGGCGGACATAATAAAAAATGCACATGTCTTATGTAGTTGTTGTTATACTGTATATAATATCAGCTGTGGAACAAGTGAAAAAATGAGTAACCAAATAGAAATTAAGGGGTCAACAATCAGGCTTTTTACAGGTGATCTAAAGGATTATATTTCGATAACTGATATCGTCAAATACAAGAAATCAAATCGTTCTGATGATTTAATTCGCAATTGGATTCGCAATCGAAATACGATTGAGTTTATAGGGGTTTGGGAACAATCCTGATTTTAATCCCGTCGAATTCGACGGGATTAAAAAAGAAGCCGGGTTAAACAGTTTTACACTTACGCCAAAGCAGTGGATAGAGCAAACCGGCGCAATTGGAATTATATCCAAAGCAGGTAGATACGGCGGTACATATGCTCACAAAGATATCGCTTTTGAGTTTGCTTCTTGGGTCTCGGTTGAATTCAAGCTTTATTTAATCAAAGAATTTCAACGCTTAAAAGATCAAGAATACAAACAGTTGGGGTGGGACATTCGCCGCAACCTGACCAAAATCAATTATCGGATACATACTGATGCGATTAAACGAAACCTCATTCCAATCTCTTTGAATAAGCAGCAAATAGGGTATGTTTATGCCTGTGAAGCTGACATTCTCAACGTGGCTTTGTTTGGCAAAACAGCAGCCCAATGGCGACGAGAAAACCCTGATGAGAAAGGAAATATTCGAGATTTTGCCAATGTGTCTCAGTTGGTCTGTTTGGCTAATATGGAGAATCTGAATGCTGTTTTTATTGATGAAGGGTTTGAACAAGCAGATCGTTTAGTGCGATTAAATCAAATCGCAATCCAGCAAATGACTATTTTACTGGAGGATAAAAATATTGATCTTTTGAATGCAAAAGAATAATAGCGTTCACTCTTAATTTTAAGAAGATTAATTGAGTACATAAAAAGCGTCTCAATGGTTGAGAACACTATGGCTTGATATTGAACGCCAGCCTACGATTCAACATATGAATCGCAAGCTAGATTATTGCAAGGATGGCAGTTAGTAGAGAAGGGGCCTACTTAACTCTTACTTCACTCCTACTTTACGCCAGTAGCAACAATAGACACACGAGGGAAAATCGCTTCAAATACTTCATCACTTACCTGAGTGACTTTGATTTCACTGGCTATTGTGTTGGCAGACATTGCACTTGGAATAACAAAGTAATCTGATAACAGGTCTAAGACTTTCAACCAACTTGCAGTTGAATCAACCTCAGGCATTAATTTGACCAAACCAAACAAAGTACATATGTGTTTAATGCCATCGGCCAAAGCCAAGTCTTTGGTTTTTCCGCGAACAACAAAAGAGTCGTCAATTTGACAAGAACTCACATCAACAAAACCACATTGTGACAAGTCAGTGACCATTTCGCTTTGATTAAAATGATCGTAATCATGGCCTGAAAGACTCCATTTATGGATAACCTCAGAATACCATTTGGCCGTTGATGACTCGTTTTCAAAATCTTGTACGACAACACGGCCGCCTTTTTTCAAAATTCTATGCGCTTCACGCCAGCAACCCGGGCGGTCGACCACGGGAATGTGGTGGGTGCCGTAGGCAAAAAATACCGCATCGGCTGAGCCTGATAAAAAGATGGTGTCTTGGGCTGGTTGTCTAATGGCTGGCAATTGCTTTTGCACGGCCGACATGATTTGACTGTGCTCTGCGTCAGAGGTGATAAACAACGGACTGTCGCCCAATTGCTCACTCATTGATTGTCTAATTGTCGCTAGGTGGCCATTGCCGCCAATCAAATCGTAAACGATTTTTGGGTTGTCGGTTTCAATTACTTCAACCAGTTTTTGAATATTCGGTCGGCTCATTGGAAAAGACTCACGCTCTTTTCTGTATAAATCACCGCGTTCAACATCATGAGAACCAAACTCGTTAGGCAAATCTAAGTTACGTCGTTGTAACCATGGAGTGATCATCTCCATATCTATTAACTTAGAGAGTTGGGCGTGTTCATTTAATACACGAGATAAATATAACTCCGTGCCCAGTGAAGGTTCTAAAAAACTAAATGGTGTTTGCATATCTGTAAATACCTCTAAAAATTATTATAATGGAGTGGTCTTCGCCCTTCCAGAAACGGCTGCTGTTGAGTGCCAGCTATGCGATGCACCAATGAGTCTTCATTTCAACTCGTTGAAATTTAAATCATTAGTAACCAGTCACAAGCAAATTTAATGTTTTTTTTGTAAAATAATTGCTAACAGTTGCCTAAAACGGACATATCTTCCCTTATAATTACTCACTTGCCAAGCGTTAGCTGAGTTTTATTGTGCCTATTCCTAAATGAAAAACGAGGGCTGTAATAACCCCAATTTTAGTGTGTGGAATAAGCCATTACCGGTTTTAACTGTAAGTCGATACATTTTTCTTTTTGCGATCTGCGAACACACAATTTTTGATTTCCTTGCGTATTGGCAAGCTCTAGCATTTGTTCTGTGCTGACCTCTTTGGCTGGCTTTTCATTAAACTGCCATACAATATCACCCACTTTGATATCGGCGTTTGCTGCGGCCATTTGTGGCATTATGTAGCGCACAACATAGTCTCCCGAGCGAATTTTACGAAGTTCTAAACCAAGCAGGTTAAAGCGCGATTTAAATTCGGTGACTTGTTGTAAGTACAGGGTATCTGACAAATAATCAATTGTTGTGACAAACTGGCCCATGGTCGCATTGCCTAGCACCCACCAATCGTCGGCGTCTTCACTTTTAATTAAGTTGGTTTTGATATGATTGAGTTTTATGTCGCCCAATGACAATTGATTGAGGGCAAACCGTTGATGTACGGCCTTGCCGCTTAAACCAAAATCAGCTGCTGTTACCGTGGTTTTTGGCGCTGGAATGTCCATGGCTTGGTGGTAGGCGCTGCTCATTTTTAAATAATGACGCGAGCCGGTATCAATAACCAACTCTTGTTTTGCCCGGTGGTTTTGGCCAAAATCAACTTGCGCCATAATGCTGATTTTGCCAAAGAAACGGTCGAATTTAAGCACTTGTGCATTGGCAGTATTCACATGAGGTTTGTTGGCGATAGCGATGGTTTTATTGGCTCGGTCGAATGTCCAGCTAAAGTGTTTCATTATATCGTAGCCTATCACGCCATCAAAAATGGCTTCATCTGAGCGCAAAAAATAATCTGACATCGCTATTGGTATCAAAGCCAAATCTAATTGATTAAAGAGCACTTGCCCCATGTCAAACTGCTCGATAGTGACTTGAGACGCGATTGAGTTTTTACCTTCTCCCCAACCTGCAATTTCAATTTCATACCCTCGCGGCAATTGCATTTTCTTGACAGCCTGAGAATCGTTTAAAACCGAAAAGGGCGCACCGGTGTCGATTAAAAACAGCAGTTCTTGAGTTTGATTGTCTTGGGTTTTAACTTTTGCTTTGAAATAGGGTTTTTCACCAATATAAACGGCGTTGAGGTAAATTTTTGAGGTGGGGGCTTGCCATACTGGGGTTGCTGAGGAGTTGGCCGTCATTATTTTAATCGCATTAACGGCTTCACATGCTGATAATAACGTCACTATAATAATTACAAATAACAGTCTCATTTTTGCTCCTTAAATTATGCGCTAAAATTTCACCCCGAATACTATCGTGATAATAAAACATCAGGGTGAAATCTCGGTCAAATTTTGAGACTGATTTACTGCATTGTTCTTTTTCTAAAGGCAGCTAGCCTGCTTGTTCTTGAGCGGCCTTTTGTTGTTGTGTTTTCATTTGCTCTAACCTAAATACCCGTAATCGGCGGCTTCTAGAGATACGCAAACTGATGAATAAAGTGAATATGCCCACCAACAAAAATACTACCTGAATCGGTAACTCTTTGGTGTAGGTAATACCAAAATCTGCCAGTCTTGATTTGTCAGCTTCGAGTATAGGGCCGAAAATACCACTAGATAATAATGGCGCTAGGCCTGCGGCAAATATCATCGCAACGGCTTTGGTTAGCGCGTTGGTCGCAAATACCCGCCCTAGTAAATTTGATGGTACTGCCAATAACCACAAAGACTGTGAAGCAACCACTATCAAAGGCATACCCATGGCAAATGTCAGCGCCAACAAACCCCAAACCCAAACGTTGGTGGTGAGCGCACACAAGATTAACGAGGCACTGCAATTGACCAAAGCCCACACGATGATTTTAATTTTATCGTATTGTGTACAAATATGGCCTGCCAAAAGCGCACCAATAAAACCGCCAATGCCAGCCACTGTGACAACCCAACCGACCACATCATTATCGTTGTTCATTAACATCATGGGTCTGAACAATACGTGTACAAAGCCTTGTAAAAAAATCACGCTACAAGCCGAAAATAAAATGATCCGCAAAATACCACTGCGCCTTACATAGTTGGCACCAAAGCGGAATTGTTCCCAGAAGTTACTAAGCGTGACGGCTTCTAGTTTCTCGCTTGTGTCACCTTTATATTTGAATTTACTGACCACTAGGGTGTAAGTAGAGACCATATAACACAAGAAATTCACCAAAATCACGTTGGCAATCCCCAAAACATCCAATATCACCACACTTATCATTGGCACGACTATGGCGGTGGTATTAATACCAAATTGAATGATTGCACTGGCCTGTTCATATTTGTCTTTGGTTACTAGCAAGCTAATGGATGCGGTATAACAAATTTGATGGACTGCACCAAAAAGGGCCAATAACGGTGAAACGCCAATGATCCACATGTAATCTAACTCGCCAATTAGGGCAAGAATGTAGAGGAATATCGACGTCAACATCAAACCCACTTCGCAAATTATCATTAATTTACGACGGTCATATCGGTCAGCTAAAATACCGGCCACTGGCAACAACAACATCGATGGTAACAATTGCGCCATCATGATAAGGCCAAATTGCGCCACCGATCCGGTTTGATTAAACAGCCAAATACCCAAACTGAATTGAGACATTTGAGAGCCAAAGGCCGATAAGGTTTGTCCTTTCCACACTCGCATAAAATCGGTGAAGTGCTTTAGCTTCTTTGGCTTATTCTCACCAGATGCATCAGCTGGCGGTTCAGCTGCTGTGCCTGGTGCGTTGATCTCAGTATCTTGACTCATGAGGATCCTATGTAATTTGATTGATAACGGTAACCATTGTCCGGGCTACGCTGTTGACAACTGGTGCCTGTATAATTGAAAAATGGTCGGCGCTGATGGCATTGGCTACTTTGACGTTTGTTGCCAAAGTGGTAATGCCCTCGATACCTTCTTGTTTGTCACTGACTGTCTGTTCACAAGAAAAATAGTGTAGCAAGGTGTCGACCGGTGGTTTGGTGAACATCTGGCGTTGGTACGCCCTTGCACTAACAAAGTTGGCTACCACAATTTGTCTCATCTTCGATAATTCCATTGCGCCTAATTGTGCCAGCATGGCCACTTGATAGCGTTGGTCGAACAGTTGTTGTTCGGCGCTGTTATCTAAGAAAACCAATGCTTGCGCGTAGGCCTCATCTAAATCATCAGACAAAACCAATCGCTCATCAATTGCGCCAAAGGCAGAATCAATGGCGCCAACATAAGCGGCGCTGCGACCTTTCGCTTGTAATTGTCTGGCCATTTCAAGGGCAATAACACCACCCATCGACCAGCCCAATAAAACGTATGGCCCTTGTTGTTGCGCTTCAAGCATTTGCACCACATAAGACGCAGCCAAATCTTCAATAGATATCGCTGAAATTGTCTCTTGCTGGGCACTGTATAACGGGTGTTCGAATGCCGCGACTGCCCAATCGTGAGGGAGTTGCGCCAAAAAGTGCCGATAACATAACACATCGCCGCCAATAGGATGAACCATAAACACTTGTTTGGTGTGAGTTTTTGGCTGTGCTAACCAATGTAAATTGCCACTAGTCGCATTACTATGAACATCAGCGGCCAAATAATGGCACAACTGGCCAATGGTTGGGTAGCTGAATAAATCATTGGCTCGCAGTGGTGTATTTTCTATCGCGTTTACCTTTTTACTACGGTTAATCATCGCGACCAATCTTATGGCTTGTACTGAATTGCCACCAATAACAAAGAAATTGTCGTCGGTGCTGATTTTCTCTGTCGATAACTGTAATACTGCCGCCCAAAGCAAGCGCATTTGATGCTCTTGGTCATTGCTAGGTGCAATTATGTCGCGGTGTTGTTCAGTCAAAGGCAACTGAGTTAATTGGTTACGGTTAGCTTTGCCGTTGGCACTTAGCGGTATAACATCAATCTCGTTAAACCACTGAGGCACCATGTATGCGGGCAATTGCGTGGATAACACAGACAGGCATTGCGCCAATAAAACCTGCGCATCATCAAAGTCGTGCACAATAAAGGCCGCTAGGCTTTGTTTTTCAGCAGGTAAAACCACCGCACAGTCGACAACTCCGGGCACTTGTTTGAGTAATGATTCAATTTCGCCCAATTCAACTCTGAAACCGCGTAACTTCACTTGTTCGTCATTTCGGCCTAAATAATGAATCTGCCCTTTGTTGTTAATCAAAGCCGTATCACCGGTGCGGTAAATCCGGCTGTACTGTTCATCATCGCTGTCATCATCGTTATCATTAACAAATGGGTTGTCGATAAACATCTGAGCGGTTAATACTTCGCGGTTAATATAACCTTTGGTGACACAAGCGCCGCTTATCCAAAGCTCACCCGGTGCGCCAACAGGTTGACGTTGGCCGCAAGCATTAACCACATAGGCTTTGGTATTGGCCATTGGCCGGCCAATTGGCAGCATGGTTAAATCGTCTAAGGTTTGAGCTTTAAGGGTTTGTGAAACATTAAACCATGTACAGCCCACCACTGTTTCACTCGGGCCATAGTGGTTGATCACTGTTGATTGGGGGAAACAACGTTGGAGTGCCTGCGCTTCATCGGTGGCAAACCCTTCGCCACCAATGACAAATACGTGCTCGCAATTGGGGTTCACATCATCAGCCAGCAAAGCCAATAACCCTTTAACATGAGAAGGCGTCATTCGAATGAGTTTGCCTTGTGCCTTTGATTCTAGCGGCTGTTTAAGCTTGGCCGCCAAGTGTTCAATCACGGCATCGCTGTTCAAGAACTCTACGCTATCACCGTGTATCAAAGGCATAAATAGCGCGGGCACCGAGATATCAAAACCGTGTGAGGTCACAACCCAGCTGCCATAAGCATTAGATTGACCACGATAATATCCGTCGGTAGCAAAGGCGCAGTAATCAGACAGGCCACGGTGCGGCACATCAACACCTTTGGGCACGCCAGTAGAGCCTGAGGTATAGATGGCATATGCACTGTCATCCAGTAGCATTTCAACCAATTGCAACGGTTCGGTGGGGGTTTGGGTGAAGATATCGTTGGTGTTGATCAATTGTAGCGAGCCATCTGACAATTCAGTTTTTAGCGATGCAATTAATTCGTCACTACCAATCACACATTGAATGTTTGCATCCGCTAAAATCTGACCAATACGCTGTGGCGTACTCTTAGGTTCAATTGGCACATAACTGGCACCGCTGGCCAAAACTGCGATTATTGCCGCCATCAGTTCGGCGTTGGCTTTACTGTATATTGCCACTCGCTTTCCACTGATTTTGCCACATGAACAGTGCAGTTTCGCCTGCAAAATTGCAGCGCCGTGCATTAATTGCTGATAGGTAGTTGTTTGGTTTGATGCAATAACTGCCGTTTCTTGCAGATGTGCATTCGCGCTATCAATAATTTGTTCAATCACTGTTTTATCACGGGGCAGGGGCTGCTCTGTGGCATTAAAACTGTCTAACAGTGAGGTTTGCTGCGCGGTTAAACAGCTAACATCGGCGAGGTTTTGGTTTAAGTCATCGAGTAGTTTATCGAGCAAGTGGGCAAAGTTGTCTGCCATTGCGCTCATTGAAGCTGCTGTAAATAAACTGGTGGCATAGCTAAACGAGATAAAAAACTGACTTTCAAACTCGCTGACACCAATGCTTAAATCATACTTGCCCATGCGTTCGTCACGTTCAATGGCACTGAGTTCAACACCTGGCAATTCAAAGGTGTCATCACCTGTGTTTTGCATCACTAACATCACCTGAAATAGCGGTGTATAGGCTTGGCTGCGTTCGGGGTTTAAGGTATCAACCAACATTTCAAACGAAATGTCTTGATGGCTAAAAGCATCTAACACGGTATTTTTACAGGCCGACAACCACTGCTCTACCGTTAATGATTCATCTATTTGATGACGCAAAATCAGGTTATTGATAAAACAACCCATTAAAGGTTCAACTTGCGATTGCTGACGTCCGGCAATTGGGGTGCCAAATACAATATCGGTTTGGCCACTGTAGCGACTGAGCAACAAACCGAGCGCGGCATTAAACACCATGAAGTGACTACATTGTAATTGTTTGGCACATTGAGCAATTTTGGCTGACGTTTTTGCAGTTAAAGCGATGCCATGCAAGTCACTTTGCAGTTGTTGTACGCTTGGTCTGGCAAAATCGAGCGGTAGTTGGTGTACAGCAGGCAAGGCGGCCAGTTGTGTTTGCCAATATTCAAGCTGTTGGTTTAACACTTCACCTTGGATGTTTTGGCGTTGCCATGCGGCAAAATCACTGTATTGAATGGTCAGCGGTTCGAGCTGTGGGGTTTTACCTTCAATCAAAGCGCTGTAAATGCTAACGATTTCATTGCTCAATATACCAATAGACCAGCCGTCAGTGGCAATGTGATGCAGGGTGAGCAACAACGCATATTTGTCGTCAGGTCCGCAAATTATGTGGCCGCGAATCATCAAGTCATCGGTTAAATCAAACTGCGTTTGCCCTTCCATCAGTTGCAGGTGTTTTATGCTCTGTTGATAACTTGGTAAATCGTCACATTGATGTATCTGTAACAATTGTTTTGGTATCGGCATGAGTTTTTGTACGCTTTGGCCTGCGCCATCGTCGTCTAGGTTGGCATAAACACTGCGCAACACTTGATGACGCTCTATTACAGTCAGTAATGCCCTGTCGAGCATGGCAATGTTCAACGAGCCGACCATTTCAAACGCTAGCGGCATGTTATATTGCAGGCTTTGCCCCATTAAATTATCTAACACCCACATGCGTTGCTGGGCAAAAGACAACGGCATAAATTCAGTTACCGGTTGCACTGTGATGGCCGGAATTTGACTTTGCTGCTGCTGGGCAATCTGCTGGGCCAATTCACGGATGGTACCAAATTCAAAAATCGTTCTAACACTTAGGTTAATCTGCCATTGGGCATTGATAAGATTGACCAATCGCGCGGCCATTAATGAATGACCACCGAGTGTGAAGAAGTTGTTGGTTACCCCAATTTGTTCAATTTCAAGGCTCAGCGTAGTAGACCATATTTTGATTAACTCGCGCTCTAAGTCGGTTGTTGCGGCCACTAGGTTCTCACTCGCATATACCACATCTAGCGATGCCAGTGTTCTGCGGTCTGTTTTACCCGCTTGGGTCATTGGCATTGCATCAATCATTACAAAGGCCGCTGGCACCGAATAATTAGGCAGAACTTCGCCAAGTTCGGCGCGAATTGATTTGATGAACTCGGCCTCGTTTTCAACCATAGCGATAATATAAGCAACCAGTTGTTTGTCACCATTGGCTTCATTTACTACAACACAAGCCTGCTCAACGTCTTGACAATTTAATACGGCACTTTCAACTTCACCCAATTCAATTCTGAATCCGCGAACTTTTACCTGGTCGTCCACCCGGCCAATAAACGCTAGTCTGCCGTCTGGCAAGTAACGCACTAAGTCACCGGTACGATATAACCGGGTTGAGGCATGAGGTTGATTGGCATCATAAAAAGGGTTTTCAATAAAACTGCTGGCAGTTAAATCAGGGCGATTTAAATAACCGCGCGCCAAGCATACACCGCCGATATACAGCTGAGCTGGTGTGCCTTTTGGTGCCAGTTTTAACTGATCATCAAGTAAGTAATAGCTGTAATTAGGAATGGCAATACCGATGCTATCGCCACTTTGACAAACGCTACTGGCGACGCAAGCTTCGGTAGGGCCATAAATATTGTATAACTTGCCATTGGTAACCGTTTGAATTAACTGAGGTTGTACGGCTTCACCGCCTGAAACCATACGTTTTAACGATGGATAATTTATACAATCTACAAAGCTTAATAAATGTTTTGGCGTGCTTTCTATATGGGTGACTTTGTTATCGAATATTAGTTTTAGTATTTTTTTAGGGTCTGTTAAGTCATCAGTCGATGGCACCACCACTGCATTGCCCGACATTAACATCAAAAATGCTTGTTCTACGGCCGCATCAAAGGCAAAACTGGCCGAGACTAAACTCACTTCATTGCTACTTTTTACTATTTTGAACACGTCTTGTTGGGCATTAATGAGGTTGCAGACACTTTTGTGTTCAATCAATACACCTTTGGGTTTACCGGTTGAACCTGAGGTGTAAATCACATAGGCCAAATTGGTTGGGTTGCGTGCAGCTGTGTTGTCGGTGTT
>CALKGI010000303.1 GCA_938085045.1 uncultured Alteromonadaceae bacterium | reverse complement strand
GCGAGGACGCTTCGCTGCTGCCGCTCCTACAAGGGGGTGAGAAGTTGACTAGTAATTGATAATGTTAGCTCTTCAGTTCATAACTCACTGAACAGTCACAAAGGTTTAAGGTATAGGGCTAATTAAAATGGCTGCGCCATTTATCGCGGCGAGGACGCTTCGCTGCTGCCGCTCCTACAGGGGCTGAGAAGTTGATTAGTAATTGATAATGTTAATTCTTCAGTTCATAACTCACTGAACAGTCACAAGGGGTTAGGTATAAAGTTAATTAAAATGGCTGCGCCATTTATCGCGAGCTGGAACTCGTTCCACGCAGGGGAAGAGTAATGGATAACACAGTCGACTTTCATCATTTACCATCTTGTGTTTTTGTTGGGTTAATCATAAGCTGAGTTTTGTGGATGCGTAGCTGGTTGTCAGTTTTATTGAGGGGTTTTTTATTATGGTTTATAAATGGTCTGTGGTTGTCGGTTCGATTGGTTTTATCGGCGTTTTGCTTTACGTTGGCAACAAATCTTCTGCCCCGGTAGATATTCCACCAGCCCCTGTGCCGTTACAAGTTATTGAACCTGTTAAAGAAGCTTCTCCTTTTGCCATTGCGCAAGACGAACCACAAGAACAGCTTGAATCACCTGAGCCAGTAATAACCACAGTAAATAAACGGCAGCTAAGACCTAAAGTCAAAGCCGGTAATGATTTTACGGTTGATGGAAATGTGATGGTCGAACTCGACGGATATGGCGCTGCACACGACCGTTCAAAAGTGAAATATAAGTGGATGACCTATGACGCTTATCATTATAAAACCGAAGGTAAAAGTTACGTTCCTCGTAAGTCACCCGATAACGATATTAAATTGCTCGACTCTAGCGAAGCCACCACCAAGTTTTTAACCCCCGATGTTAATAAACGCCGCATAGTCACTTTGTATTTAATGGTCACCGACCAAAACGACAATTGGGCAGCCGATTCAATAACCATCACCATTATGCCAAGAGAAATGCCAAGTATGGCGTTTCATGAGCTCGACATGCCCGACAAGGGCCTGCGCAAATGCATTGAAGATGCCGCCAGTTTATTGGATATGACATTTACTGCGCAGCTGACCAAACTCACTTGTAAAAGTCACGACATCAGTAACCTCGAAGGTATTGAATATTTGGTTAACCTCAAAGAATTAAGCCTAGTGAATAATAAGATTGTCGATATTTCGCTGCTGTCGAAATTAAGCACCCTCGAAAAGCTCAATTTAAGCCGAAATAAGATAATCGATTTACGGGCTGTGGCAGTGCACAAGTCTTTGCATGAACTGAAACTCAACGATAATCAAATTCAAGATCTCACGCCTTTGAGTAAGTTAAACTTTTTGGTTGTTTTAACGCTTAAGGGCAATAATATCGATGAGCTACCTGATTTTAAGTATTTTTATCGCCTTCAAACACTAGATTTATCGAGCAACTATATACATTCGCTAGAGCCATTAACCAACTTAAGGGAGTTAGAGGTGTTGGGGCTTGCTAACAATCCGTTTAAACGAGTTCATTATTTGCGTTATTTGCGCAGCCTAAGAAAATTGGATATGTCACACACCGAAAACGTTCGCTGTGTTGATATGAAACGACTTGAGACCAAGCCCAATCTGGTGATCACTCGTAAAGGCGACTGCCGATTGTAAATCGGCTAATCGCCATAAAGTTAGGTAACACAGCAACACTATCGTCAACCCTTAAAAGGCACCAAGCAACGAATCTCTGTCGATATGCAAACGCATTAATTCTTTTTCGTTGGTGATCTCGTCTGATTCAAACTTAATTCCTACCTGCATTTGACCATGGAGCATACGCTGGCTGCGTATCTCTGCGGGCAAACGAATAATAGGGCTAGTGGGGTCTTCACCAAGTAAGAATTCTACGTTTTTGTAGTTAACGTTTTTGGCTTTGTTTGGCATGTCAAATGTAAACCGACAACCTCCTAGCGATACATCCTGCATTCGACCATTAAGCACTTCCCCTGTGCTTTTACCTGTGCTGCACACGTATGCAGACATACATGTCGACAGCCGGGGGTACTTTCGCAATTCACAGCTTTCTACCATCTTAGGAAACGATAAAAAGATAAAATCATGAGGATGGGTAACACATGACTCAATATTGCTTTTAAAAGCTAAGCATTTGCCCTCTTCTCCTTCGAGTAAAAGCCGAACAACCGCTTGGGCACCTGTACTAAGCAGGTTGCCTTGAAATTGCTTGCGAACATCTACCGGTAGTGCAACAAGCAGGTAATTGCCTATGTCATAACCGATAAGATGGCTGGTGAAGCGCATTTTGTTGCCATCAACAATCTGCACTGTCAACGGACAACCGGGCCGTAATTTTTTGACGTACAAAGGGGAATGTTGGCGAGTTTCATAAAAGGTATAAGCTTGCATTATAACCCCCTGCTTTTTGTGTAAAAAAGTGAATTATAACTGAGCTGGTGGTGCGGCCTGACTTCTAAAGGAATTACTAACATAACGATTAACATAACTACCCTCCCGTTTACTGCACGTACGTTAGGTTTGCATTGTTTAAAATATCGGCTGCCCCTGTTAGTTCTTTAGTTAGTTTTTGCGTTTTTTTGCACTTTTTTTGCACTTTTATTACAAACCTGTGCAAAAAAGTGAATAACGCAGCAAGAAGCGGGGATAAATCTCTCGCCTACATAAAAGGTTGGTGCAAATATCACCAGTTGGGGTCAGTACAAAATCAGTTCTGTGAACAGCTTGTCTGTCCCTGCACTGTTTTTGCTTTGACCCCCTTGCGAGGCCTCTGTTCTTCCAGCCCTTAACGAAGCCACAGATCTTTAGATTTTAACCATTAATTGGGTTAAGATGCCCACAACAAAAAACAAAGAGAAACAACCATGGCGCAGTTTATTTATCAAATGTCCCGCGTCGGCAAAATCGTGCCGCCGAAACGGACAATCCTTAAAGACATTTCACTGTCATTTTTCCCCGGCGCCAAAATCGGCGTATTGGGTTTAAATGGCTCAGGTAAGTCCACCCTACTTAAAATTATGGCTGGTCTAGACACCGATATCGAAGGTGAAGCAAGACCACAACCGGGCATTAAAATTGGTTACTTACCACAAGAACCACAGCTCGATACCAGCAAAACCGTACGCGAAGTTGTTGAAGAAGCGGTTAGTGAAGTTAAAAACGCCACCAAACGTTTAGACGAAGTTTACGCCTTATACGCCGAACCCGATGCCGACTTTGATGCGCTGGCCAAAGAGCAAGGCATTTTAGAGGGTATCATCGCCGCAAGCGATGGTCACAACCTCGACAATGCCCTCGAACGTGCCGCCGACGCCCTGCGTTTGCCACCTTGGGATGCCAAAATAGAAGTCTTATCGGGTGGTGAAAGACGCCGTGTTGCATTGTGTCGTTTACTGCTTGAAAAGCCCGACATGTTATTACTCGACGAACCAACTAACCACCTTGACGCAGAATCTGTTGCTTGGTTAGAGCGCTTCCTTCATGACTACAGCGGTACTGTAGTGGCAATCACCCATGACCGTTATTTCTTAGATAACGTCGCCGGTTGGATTTTAGAACTTGACCGTGGCCATGGTATTCCATGGGAAGGCAACTACTCTTCTTGGTTAGAGCAAAAAGACGCTCGTTTGGCACTAGAAGAAAAGTCTGAAAAAGCCCGTCAAAAATCGATTAAAACCGAATTAGAATGGGTTCGCGCAGGCAGCAAAGGCCGCCATGCCAAAAGCAAAGCTCGAATGGAACGCTTTGAAGAGTTAAACAGTCAAACTTTTCAACAACGCAGCGAAACCAACGAGTTGTACATTCCACCTGGGCCTCGCTTGGGCGATAAAGTCATCGACGTAACCAACCTGAGAAAATCATACGATGGCCGAGTGTTAATCGACGATTTGAGTTTCAGTATGCCCAAGGGCGCTATCGTGGGTATTATCGGTGCCAATGGCGCGGGTAAATCAACTTTGTTCAAAATGTTGTCGGGCGAAGAAAAACCAGATAGTGGCGACATCACTGTTGGTGAAACCGTTCAGATGGCATCAGTTGAGCAGTTTCGCGACCATATGGATGAAAGTAAAACCGTTTGGCAAGAGGTGTCTGAGGGTTTAGACATCATGCAAATTGGCACTTTTCAGCTGCCCAGCCGCGCCTATGTAAGCCGTTTTAACTTCAAGGGCACCGACCAGCAAAAATTCATTAAAGATTTGTCGGGTGGTGAACGCAACCGAGTGCATTTGGCCAAGCTGTTAAAAGCCGGTGGCAATGTGTTATTGCTCGATGAACCAACCAACGACTTGGATATTGAAACTCTGCGAGCATTAGAAAATGCGTTGTTAGATTTCCCGGGTGGCGCAATGGTTATTTCGCATGACCGCTGGTTCCTCGACCGTATCGTGACACATATTCTTGATTATCGTGATGAAGGGGTGATTAACTTCTTCGAAGGTAGTTACACTGAATATGAAGCATGGCTTAAGAAGACTTTGGGTGCGGCTGCGGCTGAGCCTCATCGGATTAAGTATAAGCGAATTAGCTAATCGCTTATTGGTGCCAACTACAGGGGCGTTTCGCGCGCTCCTGTGATTTGGCTCACTTTGGCAATATAAAAGTTACTGGTTATCTAACAATTCTTGAAGTTCTCCCACCAATTGGGCTGCATCAACCTTCAACGCATCAAGTAATATCTGGCCTTCAGCCAAATCACCTTCAAGTGCCAACGCTTCAAGCGCTGCCGCCTTGGGCACTGGATACTGAACATAAAGGTTTCCAAATACTCCCTTTAAAGTATGGGCATTAAGTTTCAACTCTTCTCTTTTGCCCTCGTCAATTAATTGTTGCAGGTCACCCATTATTTTCGGATGCTGGTCAACAAACAATTGGGCAATTTTAAGGTAGATATGAAACATACCAGCAAACTGTTTGCTGATAAGTTCTACGTTCACTAATTTACTGGGCGCTTGCTGAGATTCTTCTATAGCCATTGGTATTGCCTCTTATGAGCTTTGTTGTTTACCCTGTGTATTTCAAAAGCTTAGCACCTAAACAATGCCTGCCTCTTGTCAGTTTGTTGATATTTGCCTATCTATCAAAAATAACATCGAAGTCTGTGTTTTGCAAAGCTTCGATTCATAGTCGAACGCTAGCAGCACTGTCACCATCAATGACTATTTACTATGGCACAAAAAAAATGGCACGAGCAATAATCACCCGTACCATTCTTCATTTACCTATCACTAGTCAAGCACCAGTCAAGCACTAGTCAATCAACCATCTAGTGAGATAACACTTATTATTCCCATTCAATGGTGGCTGGTGGCTTGCCTGAAATATCGTAAACCACCCGTGAAATACCATCTACTTCGTTGATAATTCGGTTAGACACCAAACCCAGTAATTCATAAGGTAAGTGCGCCCAACGAGCGGTCATGAAATCTATCGTTTCTACTGCACGAATCGACACAACCCAATCATATTTACGTGCATCGCCCATTACGCCCACTGATTTTACTGGCAAAAAGACGGTAAAGGCCTGACTGACTTTGTGATACATATCTGCGTTGTGTAATTCTTCGATGAATATTGCATCGGCACGGCGCAGCAAGTCACAGTATTCTTTTTTCACTTCGCCCAATACCCTAACGCCCAAACCAGGCCCCGGGAACGGGTGACGATATAACATGTCATACGGCAAACCCAGCTCTAATCCAATTTTACGCACTTCGTCTTTAAACAGTTCACGCAATGGCTCAACCAATCCCATTTCCATGTCGTCAGGCAATCCGCCAACATTGTGGTGAGATTTAATAACGTGTGCCTTGCCGGTTTTTGAACCCGCAGACTCGATAACATCAGGGTATATGGTGCCTTGTGCCAACCATTTGGCGTTGTTGAGTTTTTTCGATTCTTCATCAAAAATTTCAACAAAAACACGGCCAATGATTTTACGTTTTTTCTCTGGATCGGCTTCGCCCTTAAGCTCGTCGATGAAACGATTTTCGGCGTCTACTTTAATGATGTTCAAACCAAAATGGTCGCCAAACATATCCATCACTTGTTGGCCTTCGTTAAGACGCAACAGGCCGTTATCTACAAATACGCAGGTCAATCGGCTGCCGATGGCTTGATGTAACAACATTGCCACTACCGACGAGTCTACGCCACCTGAAAGGCCAAGGATCACTTCGTCGTCGCCAACCTTTTCTTTTATGCGCTCTATGGCATCGGTGATGATTGAGGCCGATGTCCACAATTTTTCACAGCCACAAATATCAGCGACAAAATGCTCAATAATACGCTCACCTTGTTTGGTGTGAGTCACCTCAGGGTGAAACTGAACGCCGTAAAACTGCTTATCTTCATTTGCCATGGCGGCATGTGGGCAAGTGTCGGTTTTGGCAATGGTAGTGAACCCTTGAGGAATCGCTTTTACTTTATCGCCATGACTCATCCATACATCAAGCTCGCCAACACCTTTGTCGTTTACATGGTCTTCGATTTTGCTGAACAGTTGGTTTTGACCGAGCATTTCAATCTGGGCATAACCGAACTCTTTCAATGCTGAACTTTCAACCTTACCACCCAATTGTGCGGCCATAGTTTGCATACCATAACAAATGCCAAACACGGGCACGCCAGCGTTGAATACATACTCAGGTGCGCGAGGCGAATCGCCTTCGGTGACACTTTCTGGCCCGCCCGATAAGATGATGCCTTTTGGGTTAAATTCTTTAATCTGCGCTTCGCTAACATCCCAAGCCCAAAGTTCACAATAAACGCCCAATTCACGGATACGCCTAGCGATAAGCTGGGTATACTGCGAGCCAAAATCTAAAATGAGGATCCGGTGACTGTGAATATCTGTGCTCATATCAATGTGATTCCTACTATTTATTAAAATAAAGAGTTAAAAGAAGATAAAACGAAAAGGGCTGACCGTAAAGTCAGCCCTATGTGGCATTTGCATTATTAGCCAAGTCGGTAGTTAGGTGGCTCTTTGGTGATTTGTACGTCGTGCACGTGTGATTCACCCATACCAGCAGAGCTGATGCGAACAAATTCAGGTTTGGTGTTCATTTGTTCAATATCTTCACAACCGGTCAAGCCCATGGCTGCTCTTACGCCGCCCATTTGCTGCTGAATGATATTGGTGATGGGGCCTTTGTATGCCACTCGTCCTTCAATGCCTTCTGGGACCAGTTTTTCAACTTTTTTACTGTCTTGAAAGTAACGGTCTGACGAACCTTCTTTTTGGTTCATCGCGCCGATAGAGCCCATGCCGCGATAAGATTTGTAATAACGGCCTTGATACAATTCAACTTCACCCGGTGCTTCTTCGGTACCAGCTAACATTGAACCAACCATAACGCAGCTTGCGCCTGCCACAAGGGCTTTGGCGATATCGCCTGAGAATCGAATGCCACCGTCTGAAATAACTGGAATATTGCGACCTTTCAAGCCTTCAACAGCATCTGAAACAGCAGTAATTTGCGGCACACCACAACCAGTAACAATACGCGTGGTACAAATTGAACCCGGGCCAATACCAACTTTAACGGCATCAACACCAGCATCGGCCAATGCGATGGCACCAGCGGCTGTTGCTACGTTGCCTGCAATTAATTGCAGGTCTGGGTATTTTTGACGGATAGAAGTAACACGGTCAATAACGCCTTGCGAGTGGCCGTGTGAAGTGTCAATTAAAAGCACATCAACATTGGCTTCAACCAAAGCATCAATACGCTCTTCAGTGCCCGGGCCTACGCCAACAGCAGCGCCTACGCGTAAACGTCCCAAACTGTCTTTACAAGCGTTTGGTGTGCTTTCAGCTTTTTGATAATCTTTTACGGTAATAAGACCACATAATTTGAATGCATCGTCGACGACCAGAATTTTTTCAATGCGGTGTTCATGCATCAATTCGAGGGTTTTGTCAGATTGCTCACCCGCTTTTATGGTGATCAGTTTATCTTTACCAGTCATTACCGAGCTCACGGTTTGATCTGGGTTGGTGACAAAGCGTAAATCACGACCGGTGACAATGCCAACCAGATTGTTATCGCTGTCGATAACAGGGAAACCTGAAAAACCATGCTCTGCGGCGAGTGCGTTACACTCTTTTATTGGTGTGTCTGGGCAGACAGTCACCGGATCAGACACCACACCACTTTCGTATTTTTTAACTTTACGAACGTTATCAGCCTGATTTTCTATGGTCATATTTTTATGAATAAAACCCATTCCGCCCTCTTGCGCTAAGGCAATGGCCAAACGCGCTTCGGTTACAGTATCCATAGAAGCAGACAGTAACGGAATATTTAATTCAATTTTGGCAGTAAGTCGGGTTTTTAAACTGGCAGTATGGGGGAGCACGGTCGAGTGACCGGGCACAAGCAAAACGTCGTCAAAAGTAATAGCATCTTTAGCAATCCGCAACATGCAAAATCTCGCTTATTTCAAAGGAAATGGATAGGAAATGTTGCGGCGCAATTCTAGTCGATTTGTTTGCTTTCGTAAACCTGTTTTTTGATTTAGTTTGGTGTTTTATGCTTTGCTCTCAATTCAGGCGGAACAAACAAGATTTGGTGTACCAAACCAAACATGATAAATTATCGCCCCAAATCAATAGCAGAATAAATTAGATGGCAAAGTTAGCCCCGGCGCAAAATATCCTCACCGTTACGCAATTGAATCAAACCGTTCGGCGCTTGCTCGAAAGTGAGTTCAGCGGTATTTGGCTGACCGGCGAAATCTCTAATTTTGCCAAGCCTGCTTCGGGTCATTGGTATTTCTCTCTCAAAGATGACGGCGCACAAATTCGTGGGGCGATGTTTCGAGGCAATAACCGTAGTTGCCGCATACAACCACAAAACGGCATGCAGGTATTAGTAAGGGCACGACTCAGTCTTTATGAACCGCGCGGTGATTATCAAATTATCGTTGAGCAAATGGAACCAGCTGGCGATGGTCTACTCAAGCAACAATTTGAGCAGCTGAAAAACCAACTCGCCGCCCAAGGTTTGTTTGCCCAATCTCACAAACTGCCGTTACCGCAAACCATTAACCGCGTTGGGGTTATCACCTCTCATACTGGCGCTGCCATCACAGACATTATCTCGGTGCTTAAACGCCGTGCGCCGCAACTTGAAGTCATTATTTATCCAACCCAAGTGCAAGGACAAATGGCCACCCAACAGATTGCCGCTATGATCCAATTGGCACAATATCGCAATGAAGTTGATGTATTGATTGTCGGCCGTGGCGGCGGGTCGTTAGAAGATTTGTGGTGTTTTAATGAAGAAATTGTCGCCAGAGCCATATTTGAGTGTCAAATACCAATAGTCAGTGCCGTAGGCCATGAAATAGACGTTACCATCAGTGACTATGTCGCCGATGTACGCGCTGCCACTCCGTCTGCCGCCGCTGAGCTAATCAGCCCCGACTCAAGTGTTTTGGTGCAGCATATCGACAATTACAAAGCGCAGTTGTTCAGAGCAATTAGCCGCCGTTTAGGCGATGCTAAAAACCATGGTCAATTGATTGAGCAACAATTGTTGCATCTACACCCGCAAAACGTACTGAACAATCATGCACAAAAAATAGATGAACTGAGCATGCGCCTAAACAACGCCATTGGGTTGCAAATGGGCAACAATACCAATGGGCTTAACCATTTGGTCAGCCGGTTTAAGCTGGCTCAAACGGCACTAAACATTCCGCATAAACAGTCTCAATCTAAACATTTGGCAGAACAACTTAATCAGTTGATGACGCAGCAACTAACAGATTATAAAAATCGCATTGAAACACACGCTAAGCAGTTAGATATTGTAAGCCCGTTAAAGACATTAGGGAGAGGTTACAGCATTACGATGGATGATAACCAGCAGGTAATAAAAAGTGCGGCGCAACTTAAAGCAGATGATGTGATTGAAACGAAGTTGGTCGATGGTACTGTGAAAAGTCGTGTGGTCGATGTTTCATAAGCTTTTCATATAAAAAAACCGACAGCGGTAATACACGGTGTCGGTTTTAATAAAAGCTAGGTGTTTGAATCCTATGTTAAATTTGGTGGTTATTTATCGCCTTCAATCAACGCTTTAAATAACACTTCTCCATCGATATCTAGGTCAAATAACGCTTTGGCCATCTTTTTACTCAATGGTCTTTTGCGATTTAATATTTCTGATACTTTGGATTTTGAAAAACCAATACGCAGCGCCAATTGGGTTGCATTCAACCCCAGTTCTGTCATTTTGGCTTCAATTGCCAAAACCAGTTCACTTTGCATTACGTGCTCGCCAGACAGCGGTGGTGGAGAGGCGAATTCGCCATGCTCTAAATCACCTTTGACCAATTTACCAAGATCTGATGTCTCTTCCTTTAACATAGATTTGCTCCTCTAAGTTGTGTTCAATTTTTGTTGTTTTTGAATTAGGGGAGCAAAATTACCATAATCGCATACGCAATACTATGGTTAATTTACTTTTTTTTCCAAAACCCCGACGATTGTCGAGGCCGTATAGTTATTGTAATTAAAAGTGTACAGCACGAGCGAGTTCTATCTGGCGATAGATGCCCAATTATTTCTTTTTATGGAATTGCGCCATACGTTTACGTTTACGTACCGATGCCGCCAATTGTGGTTTTTTACGCTCTGAAAACGGGTTATCGCCTTCTCTGAATTCGACTTTAATCGGTGTGCCCATGACTTTGAGCGACTTGCGATAATAGTTCATCAGATAGCGTTTATAGGCATGAGGCAATTTAGATACTTGGTTACCATGAATAACCACTATGGGTGGGTTATAACCACCAGCATGGGCATATTTAAGCTTAACCCGGCGGCCATGAACCAAAGGCGGTTGATGGTCTTTTTGTGCCATATCCATGATACGAGTCAACATTGCTGTGCTAATTCGGTTAGTTGCCGAGGCGTACGCTTCTTCAATTGATTCAAACAGGTTACCAACGCCGGTACCGTGCAACGCCGAAATAAAGTGAATGCGAGCAAAATCAATGAAATCTAAGCGTCTGTCGAGTTCTTTTTTGATGTCATCTTTAACTGAGTTATCTAGTCCGTCCCATTTGTTTACGGCAATCACTAAAGAGCGACCCGCGTTAAGGGTAAAACCAAGCAGGCTTAAATCTTGGTCTGAAATACCTTCTCGGGCATCGATAACCAGCAACACAACGTTGGCATCTTCAATGGCTTGCAACGTTTTAATGATAGAGAACTTTTCGACGGTATCGGCAACCCGTTTACGCCGGCGAATACCAGCAGTATCGATGATAATGTATTCTTGATCACCCCGAGTCATTGGGATATAAATCGAATCTCGCGTGGTGCCAGGTAAATCATAAACCACCACCCGCTCTTCACCGAGAATACGGTTGGTTAGGGTTGATTTACCGACATTTGGACGACCGATGATCCCCAATTTAATGGGTTTGTCGGCATAAGGGTCAACATCGTCTGGCGCGTCTTCATCGTATTCGTCGGTATCTAGTGGCAAATCGCCCCGTTCCAACAGTTCTTTTTCGGCATAGGCTTCTATCACTGGCTTCAAAGTTAATTCGAGCAAAGACGAAACACCACGGCCATGAGAGGCTGCTATTGGATATATTTCACCCAAAGAAACCTGATAAAACTCGGCGATGGCGGTATCGGCATCAAGCCCGTCGATTTTGTTGCCCACCAAAAATACGCTTTTGTTTTGTTTGCGCAGGTGGTTGGCAATGGCTTGGTCGGCAACGGTTAGGCCTTCGCGTACGTCGACCAAAAACATCACCACATCGGCCTCTTCGATGGCCAGCAACGATTGCTCGGCCATGCCAACTTCAATACCAACTTCGGTGCCGTTAATACCGCCTGTATCAACCACGATAAAGTCATACTCGTCGTAGCTGGCCTGGCCATATTTGCGATCACGGGTTAACCCCGGAAAATCGGCAACCAGGGCATCCCGGGTTCGGGTTAAACGATTAAATAGCGTTGATTTTCCAACATTTGGACGACCAACTAGAGCAACTACGGGTAACATGCATGACCTCTACAAAAAGAAAAAATCCGCCAACTAAGGGCGGAGAGTACTACGTTCAGCTCAACTAAGGTGATTTAACACCTCACCGAGCTTTAATTTATTAACGCCTTTGCTTGAAAGCTTAAGGCGTTTGAATGGCTGTCAATTCACCGTCACGGGTCAACACCACAATCTCGTTGTCTTTGCCAACAGCTCTGACGTAGAAACCTGTGTCATCCAGTTCAAGACGTGAAACCAGTGCGCCGGTGTCTTTGTTTAACCAGTGCAAAAAGCCAAGGCTATCACCAACTACCACATAATCGCCACTTGCATAAGCTCCGGTAACACCACGTCTGTCGAGGGTGTTTTGCTGCCACACCATCGAACCATCACGGCTGTCTACGGCATACACATGGCCCGACACGTCAGTCAGGTACAACATGAAACCATCTTTAGACATATTCTGATAGGCAGAATATTCTTTTTTCCACTGAATTTGGCCATTTTGCATATCAACGGCGATAAGATTGCCGTTGTAAGCCAAAGAATAAATGGTTCCACCAGACAACACCGGTTGAGTGTCAACATCAACTAATCGTTCGAGTTCACTGGCACCCACTGCGGTGGCCACTGACTGCTGCCAAGCTTCAAGGCCAGATTCGGCAATAACAACATTAAGTTTGCCGTTAGCGCTGCCAAAAATCACGCCGCCGTTTTCAACCACTGGGGCACTGATGCCGCGCAGAGTCAAAGGAGGCACTTCTTGTTCGTATTCCCAGCGTTGCTCACCGCTATCTGGATGCAATGCAACGAGGTAACCTGCACCGGTATTGACAATAATCAGACCTTCACCAGCACCCGGTGGAGAAATCACTTCGCCTTTAACGCTTTGACGCCATAAAACTTCACCAGTGGCGATGTCCATAGCCATCACTTCGCCATGTTCTGTGCCCAAATATAATTTGCCGTAAGCGATAGTTAGGCCACCAGCGATTTTTTGTGACTGTTTGTCTGCAAAAAAACCATCGGCTTCATCACGCAAGTCTACCGACCAAATGTCTTTGCCCGAGTTAAAATCGAGTGCCGATACAATACCTTCACGACTGGCGGCATAGACTACGCCTTCGTGCAACTTAGGCACTAGGCGAGAAAAGTGATGGTCAACACCATCGCCGACTTGTTCTTGCCATTTGATTTTAGGAGTGAACTCTAGCTGAATTTCAGCCAGTTCGGGGATCACATCTGGGTCGTCATCGTCTTCAAAAGTTGAACAACCAGCAAGACCGATGGTCAACACGCTCAGCAAAGAAAGCTTGGTTAATATTCGCACAGATACCTCATGATACGTCTGAATTTGAATTGACTAAGGGGTTACCTGAGCCAAGTTGTCTATTTTAAACTGTAAACCGTTGTTACCTTCTAGACCTTCATTGTCTGCTGCCAATTGATAGGCCATTCGGGCTTTATCGGCTTCGCCTTGGCGGATGTAAACATCGCCTTTAAGCTCTTCGATTTGGGCAGTAAATGATGCAGGCATTGGTTTGCCTAAAGTAACAAGCGCTTCAGAGAACTTTTCAAGTTCAACCTGAACACGGGCCAAACGCACCTGATTGACAGCTTTAAGGCTTTCATCTTGTGCATTGTCAGCTGCCCATTGCAGTTGTTTTTGCGCTTCAGCTAAATCTTTTTTAGCTACCGCTTCTTTGGCAGCGAGCATTGCCATCATTACGGTGTAAGATTTATTGTCGTGAGTGTCGATATAGCTTTTGGCTAAAGCCAGTACATCGGCATCATCTTTGCCAACTTTTTCAACAATGGCGGTGTAAGCGTCAGAATCGGCAGCATTTGAGGCCAAAACAGAAGCATCGTAGTAGCGCCAGCCATAAACACCACCCAAACCGATAGCAGCACCAATGACCACCACTAACCAGTTGTCTTTTATCGCTTTTTTAATCGCTTCTTCTTGTTGTTCTTCGGTAGAGTAAACTTCCATAACTTCCTCGTAAATAAAGTCTTTTGTGTTTGGCTTTACACCAATAACCTGTTGTTTGATGGCGTTTTGTTGCATTCGTTCAATTTATTCTAAAATAAATTATCACGCGCAACGCAGCGGCAAATAACACGGCCTTAAAAAAAATAGTTGGGTATTATAGGCATTTTGTGGGCAAACGTAAACGAAGTGCTTGAAATAAATGTTTTAGTGTTAGATGCAAAAAAACGATTTGCTCTCATACCGAAGGATGGGGCTAGGTACGGCCGTAGTTAGCGCTTGCGCGTAACCCAGCGGTTATTCTTCGTCAATCGTCAAACCTTGGTTATACGAACGATACGAAAATCGACGATGGGTGCATTGGTGGCTGGTATTCGATGGGCGCACGTTTGTGGTCTGGTATTCGATGGGCGCACGTTTGTGGTTTGGTATTCGATGGGCGCACATTGGTGGTTTGGTATTCGATGGGCGCACATTGGTGGCTGGCGATGCTTCGAACCATTCGATGGGTTACGGCTCGTACCTCGCCTAACCCATCCTCCGTATGAGGTTTAAATAAGCAGGGGCTTTATTTCCCGACTTATACCGCCTTGACATCAATTCGCTGTTTAATATAACCGCGAATTTGCGCTTCAAGTTCATCAACAATATTGTTGTTATCAATTCGCAATTTCTGGCGCTGACCATTGATATAAAAACCACTCTTACGATTCGCACCAGCCAAGCCTAAGTCTGACACCAAGGCCTCACCGGGGCCGTTAACCACACAACCTATCACCGACACCGACATAGGGTCGATGATGTCTTCTGTGCGTTGTTCTAACTCGTTCATCGTCGACACCACATCAAACTCTTGTCTTGAACAACTTGGGCAGGCAATGAAGTTAATGCCCCTTGAGCGAATGTGTAGTGAGTTAAGAATATCAAAACCAACTTTAATCTCTTCTACCGGGTCAGCCGCCAACGAAACCCTTAACGTGTCGCCAATGCCCTCTGCCAGCAACATACCTAAACCAACGGCAGATTTAACTGAACCTGATCTAAAACCACCCGCTTCGGTGATACCCAAATGCAGTGGTTGTTCAATTTCTTTGGCCAATAAACGATATGCTCCTACCGCCAAATACACATCTGATGCTTTGACAGAAACCTTGAACTTGTCAAAGTTAAAACGGTTGAGAATATCCACATGACGCATAGCCGATTCAAGCAATGCCTCTGGGTTAGGCTCGTGATACTTTTCTTGAATATCTTTTTCAAGCGAGCCGCCGTTTACACCTATACGAATAGGAATATCATAATCTTTGGCAGCATCGACTACCGAGCGAATACGCTGTTCGTTACCTATGTTACCCGGGTTAATACGCAGGCAATCAACCCCATACTCAGCGCATTTAAGCGCAATGCGGTAATCAAAATGAATATCGGCAACCAGCGGAATCGTCGTCTGCTCTTTGATTTTTTTAAAAGCTTCGGCGGCATCCATAGTCGGCACCGAGACTCTGACGATGTCTGCGCCAATGGCTTGAATCGCTTCGATTTGCTTGACCGTTGCAGCCACATCAAGCGTGTTGGTATTCGTCATCGATTGCACGGCTATGGGCGCGCCATCGCCGATGGGTACGTTACCGACCATAATTCGGGTGGATTTACGGCGCTTTATATGGTTATCAGCAAACATGGTAGTTAATCTTTTTGGTTAATTTTGATTAAGAGAAAGTTCGAAATTGGCAATGCTGCCTTTAGGGTAATACGGAATGTCTTTTTTGACCCCTTCGAGCCAGATGCTGACCGCACCCGGCTTGCCCAGTTTGATGGTAAACGGTGCAACACCGTAAACACTGGTCACATGCCCTTTCATTTTGGTGCCGATGGCTATTCTTTCACCATTGGCATCGGCGATATTAATCCAGCAATCGTCACTAAACCGTAACTCTAGATGGGTCAAATCACCATCAATAGTGCCGGTGGATTCACTGAGCTCAACACTTGAATCTGCCTGTATGTCATTTTGACCGTTGGTGTCTTGCTCTTGGAGCTCATCGCGAACGCTTGCAATCGCATCAGAGGTCACAACCCCGGCAGATGCTGCATCAACTGCATCTGAGTGTTGTTCAGTAACGACATTATTAATAGTCGTTGCAGGCACTTGGTCATCTAATTGTTGTTGCGCATGCTCAATGGTTTGCTCTGGCACTTGTTCGTCTGCTGGTTCACTTGGCTTTGCGGCAGTGTTTTGCGCTAACGTTGCGGTATTAGATACGGTATTAGCTGCGGTATTATCAGGTGCAATTACAGGCGGCGTTATTGGGTTCCGTTGCAACCACCACACTACAGCCAGTACAATCAGCACCACTATCACAAGGTATGAAAAAACTTTTAGCCACTTATCTAGCGCCCGCTGTGAAGAACCGTGCGAAAAGCTCTGCATTTCTAATTGCTGTTGCTCTGCTGAGCTGAGGTATTCAAATGCTTCGAGTACATCGCTCTCATTAACGTGCACCAGTTTGGCATAGGCTTTTAGATAACCACGGGCAAATGTAATTGACGGCATTTCGTCAAACTCATTTCTCTCAATATCCTCTATCAGGGTATCTTTGAGATTCAATTTTTTAGCGATATCAACGCACGTCAACTGCAAAGAGACTCGCGCTTCTTTGAGTAAATCGCCGGGCGTGACCACTTCGATATTTTCGGTTACTTCTTCTGCTTGCTGTGGTTTCATAGAGTATAACGTTCAGGGTTTACGATTAAGATTTTCTGCCCATTAATGAGTCGGGCATTCGGCGTCAATTCATTCCATTGCAGTAGCTTATCCATCAAGATGTTATATTTCAATGAAATACCATACAAAGTATCGCCTTCATTGATGACATGAAAGATATTGGGGTCGCTAACATAGATTTTACGGCCAATAAACAATGTTGAGCTTTCATTCAAACCATTCCACTTAAGCAGTCGCCGCATTTTAATGTTGTATTTCATCGAAATATCATACATACCCTGCCCTTTTTCAACGATGTGAAAAGGTACCTGTATACTTTTGGTGATATTCGATTTGGGCTTGGTTTTTAGCTCTGGCTTTGGCGTTCTCGCATTGGTTTGATTTGACGGTTGCTTTGTTTGCACTTGCTTTGCAATGGGCTGGCTTTGTTGTGTTTCAACTGGCTCAACATCGGCTTTGGCGACCACCATACTGCGTCTGGTCGGTTTGTTTGTTCTGGGTTGGGTCATGATCAGCGATTTTTTCGGTTTGGTCGTCGTGGTATCAATTTCACTAGTCGTAGCGCCTATTTGCTGCTGCGGCTTTTGATTAACAGTAACCATCTCAGGCTGGGATTGTTCAGCCGGCACGTCTTGCACTTTGTTATTACCCGGGCGCAGTATTTTTTTGATCTTATTTTTAGAGGACGCGGTTTGGCGGTCTTCTTTTTGCTGGTCTTTAAACGCTTGATATTGGTGTTTTAAATAAACCCTGCGTAACTTTTCAAACTCGCTGTTCTCAAACGATTTAGACAGGTAAATTAATGCTTGGGGCGATTTGACGTACATCGACACCAAAGTGGTACCGTGTTTTTTCGATTGAGTGATATTGCCCAGTTTCAACTCGGTCATCGACCGCAGCATCAATACTCTTGGAGAGATAACACCAATATTACTCAGGCGCTGGGCATATTTTTGCGCATCGCGATAATCACCCATGGCATAACTTAAACCAGCAATATTAACCAAGGTATTGGCCCTTAATGCACCGTGCTCTAGCGATTGGCTAAAGAACGTTTTGGCTTTTTCATACTTTTTGTTTTCCATGGCGCACAAGGCAGCGTTTTCGTAACTTTGCGCTACTTGCAAATAACTGGGAATGTTAATGGCTTTAAGTAGTGCAGCTTCAGCCTCTTCATAACGGCCCACTTTACACAAAAAAGTACCATAGTTGTTCAGTGCATCAGGGTCGTTGGAGTCAAACCCCAATGCTTTAATATAAGATTGTTCAGCTAATTCGTTTTCGCCGACTTTTTGAAAGTAATAGGCAAAAGCCGTATGAACACCGGGCAGTTTTGGCGCGAAGGTTTTGGCTTTTTCGAGGTTAAACTTGGCGCTCGACATCTCACCAACCTTGAGATATTGCAGCCCCAAGGCGATGCGAGTTTTGGCGGCTTCAATTGGATTGACCCGGCTCAGGGTGACGGGTTTGCCACTGTTATTATAGGTTGATTTTTGAACGCAACCTGTTAATAACACAGTGAAAAAGCCACAAACCAATAATAACCGCAACATAACCGGACCACTACCTAAGAAATAGAGTTTCAACCTATACCATTTTCACTGAAATTGCGTCTTTTTTCGTTTGTTTTTTCAATATTCGCTTGGTTCTGTCGACAATATCACCAGCGAGCTGACCACAAGCGGCATCAATATCATCACCTCGGGTGGTTCTAACGGTTGTGGTGTAACCATGGCGTTGTAGCACTTTACTGAATCGGTCGACTCGCGAATTGCTAGAACGGGTATAAGGCGACCCCGGATAAGGGTTGAATGGGATCAGGTTGATTTTCGACGGTGTGTCTTTGAGCGTAATGGCCAGTTCCTCAGCCTGATCGGTAGAATCGTTGACGCCGTTGAGCATCACATATTCTACGGTAAGAAATTCGTTGGCTTTTGAACCATCGATATAACGCCGACAAGAGGCAAGAAACTCTTCTATCGGGTATTTTTTATTGACCGGTACCAACTCGTCGCGCAATTCGTCGTTTGGCGCATGTAACGAAATGGCCAAGGCCACATCGATTTTAGTTTTGAGAATATCTAGCGCAGGCACAACACCCGATGTACTAATGGTCACTCGGCGCTTAGACATACCAAAAGCCAAATCGTCCATCATCAAGTCCATTGCAGGTACCACGTTATTGACGTTCAGCAAAGGTTCTCCCATGCCCATCATTACCACGTTGGTTACAGGGCGCTGCTTGGTATCGCCAACCATGCCGATTTCTTTGGCGACTCGCCATACTTGACCAATGATTTCACCAACCGAAAGATTACGGTTAAAACCTTGTGCACCGGTTGAGCAAAACGGACATTCTAAGGCGCAACCCACTTGAGACGAAACACAAAGGGTTCTGCGGTCTTCGTGGGGGATCCACACGGTTTCAACTTCTTGGCCACCTTTGAGCATCATTGCAAATTTGATTGTGCCATCAGAAGATTGCAGCTTTTTTGAAATGGTCGGGGCTTCAATGACGCACATTCGCTTGAGTTTTTCACGTAAAGCTTTGTTGAGGTTAGTCATTTCATCGAAATCATCAACACCAAAACGATACAACCATTGCATAACCTGCCGAACACGAAAGGCTTTTTCGTCAATAGACTTAAAAAACTCTTTCATCTTGTCCTGGTTAAGGTCTAACAGATTAATTTTTGCTGGGTTGTCGCTCATATGTTTCCTCTACTACGTGGTGCTGGGTTTTCTGTTCGGTATGGCCTTTTACAAGGCGCTGGATTGTACATTTTTCACGCTTCGATTGCTAGCGCTTGATGGTCAAAAGCTTTTGACTGCATCGTAGCCATAAAAAAAAGGCCCGTAGGCCCTTTTTTAAAATCTGAGGTAAACGCTATTAACGAGTACGTGGGCAGATTTCAGCTTCAGTGAAGAAGTATTCGATTTCACGAGCAGCAGAGGCAGCAGCATCTGAACCGTGAGCAGCATTTTCGTCGATAGAATCGGCGAAATCAGCGCGGATAGTACCGGCCAATGCTTCAGCTGGGTTAGTAGCACCCATGATTTCACGGTTTTTACGGATGGCGTCTTCACCTTCCAAAACTTGAACACAAACAGGACCTGAGGTCATGAACTCAACCAAAGCGCCGAAGAAAGGACGTTCGCTGTGCTCAGCGTAAAAGCCTTGTGCTTTTTCTTCTGACAAATGAACCATTTTAGAAGCAACGATGCGCAAGCCCGCAGTTTCGAAACGGCCGTAGATGGCACCGATAAGGTTTTTTGCAACTGCGTCTGGTTTTACGATTGAGAAAGTACGTTCTAAAGCCATGATGTGCTCCATAGATAATTAGGTTAAAAGAGAAAAATTAAGGGTTCTTAAAATTTGGGCGCGAGTATACGTCGAAAGTGCAAAAAATGAAAGTTTTCAATTTTATTTCGTCTTTTAGTTTCGCTGCCAGCGCTTCATCGACGTAAAAAGTACTTGATCACACATACTGTTTGTCATACAGTATATGCAACATACTATGCGACACACAGTAAGAGAACATTTATGGAGAGATGGACATGACAGACTTAGAGCATTATCAAAAGCTCAAACTTGAATTGCGCCGCGGAGTATTGATTTTGGCTGTATTGGCTGAAATGCGCGAAGAGCACTATGGCTACTCGCTGCGCAAAAACTTGATGGCCAAAGGATTAGAAATTGACGAGGGCACGCTATACCCCTTGATTAGACGACTTGAGAAACAAAATTTACTGGTCAGTGAATGGCGTGAAGAAGGCAACCGTAAAAAGCGTTTTTACCAGTTGTCTGAAGTCGGTAAAACTGTACTGGTTCAGTTAACCAGTGATTGGAAAGATGTACAGTCAACCCTGAATACGATTGTGGAGTAACAAAATGAAGATGATCACTAACTATTTGAGTAACCTCGAATCTTATTTGCCTGAAGACATGCAACAAGATGTACGCGAAGAGCTCGAAGCCTCTATTTACGGGCAAATTGAAGACCTTAAAGAACAATTAGGTAGCGAGCCAGATGAATACGATGTGGCCTCTATATTACAAAAAATGGGGCATCCAATGCGGGTGGCATCGACATATTTACCCAACCAACAATTGATCGACAGCGATTTTTACCCAGCTTTCAAAGACAGCCTACAAAAAGTGATGTTAGTTTTTTTGGTTATACAACTACTAAACATAGCCCCAGAATTGTTTTCAGGTGATTTGACTATCCGTGGGGTTCTTTCTTGGACGCTAGACTTGGCAGGCAGTGCTATTAGCGCTTTAGGTTTGGTGACGTTCACGTTTTGGCTCATTGCCAAGTACGATGCCAAGGCCTGTCTTGCGCAAATTTACCGTTGGTCACCGCAAGAGCTTAAAGCCAAACACTCAAAACTGCCGCTAAAAAGAATCGACCTGTTGTTTGACTTGCTGTTTCATTTTCTTATTATCGCGTGGTGGAATAACTTTATTTCTATTCCAATTGGGGATAATCCGGCCAATATAATAAACGCCATTTCGATGAGCGATGATTGGGCTTCAGTGACCTTAACGGTCAACTTTATCCTTGGCGCGTCAATATTAATAAGCCTGCATAAATTGTTTGTAGCAGGTTGGCAAAAACTCACCTTAGTAGCGACTATCTGTATGGACTTGGTTATCTTGGGTGTTTTGAGTGAAATTAGTCGCTTAGACAATCACTTTATCGTCGACGAGGTAGTGCGTGAATCGGCAAAATGGCAAAAAAACTTTTGGATGGCAGATTATGCATTGTGGACCTTTATGGCGTTGATAGTGGTGATAATGATTTGGGATATTTATTATTGTAATAAGCGTTTGAAACAGCAATAGTGGTTTAAAAGGAATAGTGGTTTGATAGGAATAGTGGTTTGATAGGAATACGCTGCTTAACGGCGTATTCCTTACCACATTTTGAGGTTTACCCTCGTTTTAAATGCACTGTAATTTCTTCTCTATCATGATAAAGATGCTTTGCCTGCAACTGATATCTCACTTCATTTTCTTTAAGTAATTCATCAATTAAATCAAAACATTGTTTCATTTCATCGTATCTACGTTTCATTGGCAATTTGAGGTTAAAAATAGCCTCTTTGCAGTAACCTTCAATTATCCACCAAGCCATAAGGTTGGCGACTTTGACGGGCTTTTCTATCATGTCGCACACTAACCAATGGATATTCTTTCGAGAGGGTTTAAATTTAAAACCGTCTTCCATAAAGTGCCTGACTTGTCCGGTATCCATCAGCGATTCGGCCATTGGTCCGTTGTCTACCGCCGACACCATCATGCCGCGGCGAACCAGTTGATACGTCCAACCACCCGGGCTTGCACCTAAATCTACGGCTTTTAAGCCCGAGGTTAAACGCTCTTCGCGCTCTTCTTCGGGGATAAAGGTCAAAAATGCTTCTTCGAGCTTTAGTGTCGAACGACTTGGTGCATCACTCGGCGAGCGCAATCGTAAGATGCCCATGGGGTAAGGCGAATGATTATAGCTGTACGAATAGCCTAGATAAGCACTGTCGGTGCTGGTGAACATTAAATGTAAAGTTGGGCGGTTTTCAACTTCATCGGGTAGCAGTTTTTTGTGCTTACGCAGCGCTTGCCTAGCAGGTACAGTGAATTTACGGCAGAATTTAGACAACTCTTTGGCTTCACTGGTATCGGCAGTTTCAACAAATATATGGCCACAAACTGGCAAATCTTCGACGTTGTCGATGATGGCACTGATGCGGTCATCTACCGGCATATCGGTAATGTGGGCCGTTAGAATAATTAATTGGCGGGCAAATACCAATTTATTAAAACTGACTTTTTTGGCCAATGTCTCGGCAACACCCTGCTCATGGCATTGAAAAACAACAAACCCGCTATTGGCTTTGGTTTTAGCAAAACCGTAAAACGCCATACCGTCGGCTTTGTCCTGAATTTCAGCAGCACACTCTTTTTCAAAACCCGGACGGCAATACAATAAAATACTATTCACTTTTAAAATTCACTTTTAACAATTGAAACAAACATCAGCACCCAGCCAATGATAAAAAATAATCCGCCCAAAGGCGTTATCGGACCGAACACTTTATTGCCGGTCAGTGCCAGCATATATAAACTGCCACTAAAAAATACGATGCCAGTAGCAATTAACCCTGCTGAGTAAACCAACAATGTCGAAGGCATTTGCTTCATCAACAGGCCAATCATTATCAAAGCCAATGCGTGATAAAACTGGTATTGCACGCCCGTTTGAAAAACCGCCAGCATGTCGGTGCTGATTTTGGCTTTTAAACCATGGGCAGCGAACGCGCCCAAGACAACCGACAGCATCGAGAAAAACACGCCGGTGAGTAATACAATTTTAATCATAGGTTGCTCTGTATGAAACTGTTTATTTGCTCGATAGCGATATCGAGATTGTCTTGTAAGGTCACGCCCGAGGCTTTTCTTGGTTTAAAACTGTGATCGCCATCGCTCAGGTATGCCAGTTGCACTTTATCTGGAAGGTCATACCCTGCAATCTCTAATTTGTTACCCAGCGCATCACGGTCGCCTTGTACAATAAGACACGGGGCAATCAAATCAGGCAGGTGATCAATTCGCAATTTGTCTGGTTTGCCAGAGGGGTGAAATGGATAGCCCAAAGCAATTACACCTTTCACTTTACCTTGCATCGCGTCTTGGGTAGCCAACATGGTCGCCGCCCTGCCGCCCATTGACTTACCGCCAATAAACAACGGTAAGTCCGTTTTATACTGTTCTACTACGTCCAAATACGCTTCAAGTAATGAAGGCATACGAGTTGGTGGTCTTCTTTTGCCGCTTTCGCTCATAATTTGCATATAAGGAAAGTTAAAGCGCAATACTTCTATTTTTAATACCGCCAATTGGTTGGCGACATCACGCATGAAATCGCTGTCCATACCAGCACCGGCACCATGGGCGAAGATAAAGCGCGCAATCGGCGCTCCAACCGCTGGCGTAAATACACTGATGTGAGGTTTATTCTTCAATGAATTCTTCCTGCTCTTCTCGCACCAACGCTAACATCCAATCTCTAAATGCCGAAATTTTACCAAGTTCAGCTTGAGATTCGCGGCACACCACATAATAAGCGTTTTTACTTACTAATACTTCGTTAAATGGGCAGACCAAACGGCCCGAATCAATTTCGGGTTTGGCCAATACACTGTGACCTAAAGCAACGCCTTGTCCGTGTATCGCGGCTTGTAATACCATTGATGAATGGCTAAATATTGGTCCGTGTGTCACGTTAACGCCTTTGACGCCTGCGCTTTTCATCCAATCTTTCCAGGTTTCGCGGGTCATGTCGTGCAATAAAGTATGATGGCGCAAATCCAGTGGCGTATTAAGCGGTTTGACGTCGTTCATCAACAATGGTGAGCAAACGGGGATCATATATTCGGTGTGCAGTTTGTCGGCGCTAACATTCGGCCAATTACCACGGCCGTAATAGATAGCAACATCGACATCATCGGTCAAGGAGCCTTCTTCATCATCAACCGCTTTTATACGCACATCAATTTCTGGATGCTGTTCACTGAACTGATTCAAACGAGGCACTAACCACTGGATTGCAAATGTTGGCGGCAGGCTAACCGATAACGCCCCTTTGGCACCTTTGGCCAATAACTTTTCGGTGGCTTCGAGTAATTGACTGAAAATGTCTTTAATATCGTAAAAATAACCCTGCCCTTCTTCTGTCAACAGCAAGGAACGATTTTTTCGCATAAATAATTTGATCCCAAGGTGCTCTTCTAAGGCCTTTATTTGATGGCTGACCGCCGCCTGGGTAACAAACAATTCTTCTGCTGCACGGGTGAAACTAAGCTGGCGAGCCGCAGCTTCAAAGGCTTTTAGCGCATTTAAGGGTGGTAATCGACGAGACATGATACTTCCGTTATGTTAGGCACTGGGTTAACATTAGTTTTTCTAATGATATCACATTAATTTTTGTCGCTGTAATTTTTTTATGCATTGGCTTACATTAGTCATCGCAGGGCGGCAGATGGTTATTTTTACTAGTGTTGCACATTGATGTTGACTGGTCCCAACCAGGTGAACATTAAGCAAACTGAATAAATATTCACTGCGCTTTGCATTAATAATATTAACAACTTTTATGTGAGTAAGACAAATGACAAAATTAAACACTTTTACAAAATCTTTATTCGTAGTCGCCCTGTTCGCAGGTGCAAACGTTAATGCATCAGAATTAACGACTCAACTTAAAGCGGATGCAGCGCATTCACTTACAGTGACAATGGAAGAGAATCTAAATCAAGTTGCCCTAGCAATCAATGGCGCTGTGCAAAAAGACCTGATTTTAGCTTCTATTAACACACAAACTTTAGTATTGGACATGGCTGCAAATGTCGCTGTTCAAGATGTTAAAGCAACCACAAGCGTGAGCGAATAGTTATTTTACTGCTCAGCTTCGGTATTCATATTTAGTGTGACCTAACCCCAACCGGGTCACACTAAATATTTTCGTTTTTTCTCTTCTTCCTTTCCTTTATTCTAATTTGCCGACGTATCCAACGGCGCAAAACCCTTAACCAGTTCATCCACTTGTTTCATCTGCAACAAAAACGGCTCTAATTTATCTAGTGGTAAAGCACATGGCCCATCACACTTGGCTTCATTTGGATTTGGATGCGCTTCTATAAACAGCCCCGCAAGACCCAATGCCATGCCAACTCGTGAAAGTTGCGCAGCTTGTGCCCGTCTGCCATCTGCACTGTCTGAGCGGCCACCGGGGCGCTGCAAGGCGTGGGTTGAATCAAACATAACTGGTGCCATGGCTTTCATGTCATCCATTCCCAACATGTCTACCACCAAATTGTTGTAGCCGTAGCAAGAACCACGTTCACACAAAATAATCTTGTCGTTACCCACTTCACCAAACTTGTTGATGATGTGACGCATTTCGTGAGGTGCCAAAAATTGCGGTTTTTTCACATTAATAATCGCATCTGTTTTTGCCATAGCAACCACCAAGTCAGTTTGACGAGCCAAAAACGCCGGCAATTGAATAATGTTAGCAACTTCGGCCACAGGTGCTGCCTGATGTGTTTCGTGAACATCGGTGATAACCGGCACGTTAAATTGGGTTTTTATCTCTTCAAAGATTTTTAAGCCTTCTTCCATACCCGGACCGCGATAAGAATTAACCGACGAACGGTTGGCTTTGTCGAATGAGGCTTTAAAAACATAAGGAATGCCAAGCTTGGTGGTGACTTCGACATAATGCTCGGCAATTTTCATCGCCAAATCTCTTGATTCAAGCACATTCATGCCGCCAAACAAAACAAATGGCTGGTCGTTGGCAATGGGTATATCGTTTACATAGATTGTTTGTGCATTCATAGGAGTCTCTTGATTAACAGGCTTGAAATTTTAAGAAGTATAGCCGACCCACAAGGATTTGTGAGTCGGCTTCAATTTGAATTGAATTAAGGCGCAACGCCCTGCATTAGTTGGCCACAGAACCATGCTGCAAAGGTACCAATGGCATAACCAAATACAGCTAGCAAAACACCAACTGGTGCCAAAGCCGGATGGAAAGCCGATGCAACAACCGGGGCAGATGCTGCGCCGCCAACATTGGCCTGAGAACCCACAGCCATGTAAAACAACGGAGCGCGAATAACTTTGGCCGTGATTAACATCAAACTCGCATGAATCAACATCCAAATACCGCCAATGATAAACAATTGTGGTTGTTTGAATATTTCGGTGATATCCATGTGTAAGCCAATCGAGGCGACCAAGACATACAAAAATGACGAACCCACTTTTGAAGCGCCATAGGCTTCAATACTACGCAATTTGGTAAAAGACAAAATAATGCCAATAGCCGTTGCGCAGACAATCATCCAAAAGAATGAACTATGCAAGCTGAATTTAGCAAGCTCCGGAAACTGTTTAAAATAAGGGGTAACGATATCGGCAAACAGATGAGCAAAACCTGTGGCACCAAAACCTATGCCTATAATCATCATATAGTTGTTTAGTTGGGGCATCTTGGCATTTTCTGACTGGTATTTATCAACCTTAAGTTTGAGTTCATCAATTGCCGAGGTATCTGCGCCAGTTTTTTCGTCTATTTTCTTGGCATTGCCCGCAAGAATCAATAACACGGCCATCCAAATATTAGCGACAATAACATCTACCGTAACCATTGCTGAGAAAATACCACCGCCTACACCATAAATTTCTTTCATCGCCGCCTGATTTGCACCGCCGCCAATCCAACTGCCAGCAATTGTGGTCATGCCGCGCCAAACAGCTTCAGGACCTTGACCACCAACCCATTCAGGCGCAAAGGTCGATACTATCATTATCGCAATGGGTCCACCGATGACAATGCCGGTGGTGCCCACCAAAAACATAATCAACGCCTTGGGGCCCAATGCCCAAATCGCTTTTAAATCAACACTGAGTATCAATAACACCAAACACGCTGGCAATAAATAACGTGAGGCGACAAAGTAAACTTTGGATGTCTCTCCATCAACAATACCTAAAGTATTGAGAATTGAAGGCAGAAAATAGCACATCAACAACGCGGGTATATAGGTGTAGAATTTTTTCCAAAAGGGGTTGGCACTGCTGCTTGTATAAAAAACAAAGCCTAAGATTAACGCCAGCAAACCTAATACGGTTGCGTCGTTAGTGATTAATGCCTGATGTTCCATGGGGAGTCCTGATAATAGCGTATTTATAGTTTTAATAATTAGTGCAAGGTTGTAACTGATGAACAGCCACCCTACTGCGCATTTCAATATACTGGTTACGGAAAATAATTCAATGGGTAAGTGTGAAGGCAGGTATATTGTGCTTTGAAACGGGGATTATTCGAGCGGATTGAGTTTTTTTTGTTCTTCTTGTAGCCATCACCAGCTGGGGACAGACCAGATTGCAAAAATGGGAATCGCTTGGAACGCTTGCGTTCCCAGTTTTGTCAACTGCTCTGTCCCCCTTGCTAGCCTCCGTTCCACCAGCCCTTAACGGAGCCACAATAACGACGCCGCTATAACTAACGAACCCACCAAATTAGTGAACCGTATGCACGGCCCCTTCAAACTCTTCAAGTTGAATTTTAAGCAACTGCGCAGCTGGGTCTTCAGGACATTGGTCAATGAAGAATTCAAAATCATCTCTGGCTTGATTGAAGCAGTCCAGTTGATGCAACAAAAACCCGCGATCTCGACGTTGATATGGGTCATCAGGGGTCGTTTTAATCAGTAGTTCGATACAACACAGTGCTTTATCAAACTGATGCTCATCGGTAAACGCCAATTTTTGCTGCGTTAAAAATATCTGCATCAGACTCATTTTATCGAGCATTCTGTTGTCATACTCAAATCCACTAGGCAATACCGAAGCGCAAGGCGCAGATACATGCGTATGTTGCTCACCAGAAACCGCATCAATAATCACCTGCTGATTATCAGCCAACATCACTTGCACCATTATCTCGTGCTCAATAACCATAATCGAACTGTTAAAACCCAGTTCAGTCAATACATAGTTCAGCACAATAGACATGCTCAGGCATTCACCGGTATGAAAGTTAATTAAGTAAGAAATAGAATTGAGCAGGCTTTCGGGCATATTCTGGGTGGTGCTGCTAAAAGCCAAGTCTAGGTAAAAATAATCAAGTGCACCATTAAGCCGAGTCAAGTCATCTAATGGTTCTGCCACATTAATCACCGACTTGACTTGTACGACAATATCAACAATCCGCGCCATCGTTTGATGAATATCAACCGCATGATCCCACTTCTGTTCGAACAAAAGGATATCGGTCAACAGCTCCTTGGAGTCAAGATGACTTGGTGTTAATCTAATTTCAGCCATGAATATTATTACTGCCTTTTTGATGCCAGAAGAGTGTACATGTGTCCGTTTTATGATATTTCAAGACTAACCGACCAAAAATAGCGCTTGTTTGGTTACCGCTAGTTTGCCAATCAAAGCAATCCAACTCACCGCACCAATAAGACCTATCCAGCGCATAAACGGTGTACGTCCCTTTAGGCAAACAAAACCCATAACAATATAAGCAATTACCGCAATAAACTTCTCTGTCAACCAAGGCTCTACAAACGGATATTGGCTAATCAGAACACATAACGTCGCTGCACTTATCAATAAAAAGGTGTCGACAATATGTGGCAATACCTTGACCCATTTCTTGTTAAGCATGTCAGACTGGCGTAACGTCCAGAAAAATCGAATGAACAACAAAAGTAGGCTCAGTGCAACACAAGTCAGATGAATATGTTTTACGAAAAAATACATGAAATAGACGGTCATTTGATGAAAATTGCCGCGAGTATAATATATGCAGATAGTTTGCACCAGCGCTAATCGGCGATTAACGCTGGTGTTATTGGTTAAAGCAGGGGGTTAAAAAGGACTCTACGCTATAGGTTCAGTACTAAGGACTTTGCGCCAAAACGTGTTCCAACTCGTCTAGGTGAGCAATAAAGATGTCAACCAGTCGAGGTTCAAAATGTTTGCCGCTTTCTGACTGTATCAATTCGACGACTTTGTCGAGCGTCCAAGCCTCTTTATAACAGCGTTTGTGACGCAGTGCGTCATAAACGTCGGCTAAAGCAGAAATACGTCCGTAGATATGAATATCTTCTCCGGTTTTACCACTAGGGTAACCCGTACCATCCCAGCGTTCGTGGTGATCGCGAGCAATTATCGCTCCGGCTTTAACAATCGGCCGCTTCGACTCTTTGAGGATTTCAAAACCCTTAGCCGCATGGGTTTTCATGATCTCCCACTCATCACTGACTAACTTGTCTGGTTTGTTAAGAATATAATCTGGAATGCCAATTTTACCGACATCGTGCAAAGGTGCTGCATGCATCAAAATTTCGGCTTCACTGTGCGACAAACCATAAGCGTTAGCAAGTAAGAAGCAAATAGCAGATACTCGCTTAACATGGTTGCCGGTCTCTGAAGAACGTTGCTCTACAGCCTCACTTAAACGATGGACAATTTCGCGCTGAGTATCTTCAAGCTCACATTGCAATTGAACGTTTTCATAAGCTATTTGCACGTTTTGGGCAAAAAGCTCAATTAACTGTTTATGTTGATTATCAAGCTGCTCGGGAATACCCGAAACATACAATAATGAGCCTTCGGTGTACTTGCTCGAACAATACGCAACTAGGTAATTATCACGATAAACAATTGATTGGGTATTGAGCGCTTCATCTACAGCGGTCAATAAATCAGGCTTAAGTACTGAGGCTATTGCTTTACCAGCATCGTTTTCGTAATCACCTTGACCGGCAAAAACGGTTAGATTATTTGATGTTTCTGGTTCAGTTGAACCTGCTACCAATGACGAGGTGATGTACATTGCTTCATCGGCACAACCGAGAATAGAGGTCAATTGCTGAATAATACCAACAATGAAATTATCCATTGAATGCACCGAGAACAAGTCTGCCGAGGCACGGATAATTTTCTCTAACCCTAATCGACTTTGTTCTAACGAAATAATGTCACGGTACGAGCGTAAGCTGGCCATGATCACTGTAAACAACTTTTGCGCTGTTAATTCGGTTTTGGATTTGTAGTCGTTGAGGTCGTAATTGAGGATGACCTGACGCTCTGGCGCTTGCCCGGGTTGACCGGTTCGTAGAATGATCCTGACATGGGGGTTTTTGGCTTCGTCACGGATATAACGAGCGACATTTAATCCCGCATCGTCAGTTTCCATCACAACGTCAAGTAACACAATCGCTGCATCGGCATGATCGACAATCACCGCCTGAGCCTCTGCACCTGAATAAGCGCTGATGAATTCCAAGGGTTTGCCCTGAAAGGTGAAATCACTGAGTGCCAATTTGGTTACTGCGTGAACTTCCGGTTCATCATCCACTATTACCACTTTCCAGGTTCCGGTATGTGCAGAAACTTCTTCATCTTCTGCATCATCGGCAAACAGGAATTCGTTAGCCATAAATTACCCTTTATTTATTTCTTATTGGAGTTAACGCCATTGCTATAACTTATATATCCATTCAGCCAAGATTGCAAAGTTAATCGCATTTATTTACCTGACACAGTTACATTCAAGGTAAACACCGACAACCAACGGTGAATCGTTCATTTTGAGCCAAATCTTTAATCGTTTCGACTTGAGAAAAATGATATCGCTCAAAACATTGTCGTACCTGTGTGCCTTGCATAGCACCGTGTTCAATCATTAACCAACCCGTGCGTTTAAGAAACCGTCCAGCCTGTTCAATAATATAAAAGATGTCGGCGAAGCCGTTATTTTGCGCCACTAAAGCAGTCTTGGGTTCAAACCTTAAATCCCCTTCATCTAGGTGATGATCTTGTGGGTCGATGTAAGGCGGATTACTAACAATCAAGTCAAAACTAGCAAGGTGCTGTTGCTCATAAGCCTCAAACCAATTGCTGTGTTCAATACTCACATTAACATTGAAACCATCGCGTTTGACTTGCGCCAGATTCAACTTGGCTAAATCAACCGCATCGGTCGAAAAATCACAAGCATGAATTGTCCAATCGGGGTTTTCTGAGGCTAAAGACAAAGCTATCGCACCTGTGCCTGTGCCAAGATCAAGCACTTTGGCTTTAGCTTGCTCAACCGTGGCTAAAGCATGCTCAACCAAACATTCGGTATCGGCGCGAGGGATTAAAGTTGCACTATTGGTTTTAAGGTTTAGTGTCCAAAAACCGCGTTCACCCGTTAAATAGGCGACCGGCTCACCAGCCTTGCGCCGCTCAATCAGCTGTGTAAATGTTTGTTGTTGCCCTGATTCGAGCAGTTTTTCAGGCCAAGTAAAAAGGTATGTAGTGTTCTTATCGAGCACAAAACACAACAATAATTGAGCATCGACCCTAGCGCTAGGCGAAGTTGAAGCCAATTGTTTGGTACCAATGGCAACGGCCTGTTCAATCGAAAGCGCTTGGGTCTGTTGAGACATTTTAATGTTTATGCCTGAGCCATCGCAGCCAGTAAATCGGCTTGGTTTTCAATGGTTAAAGGAGTAATGATACAATCGAGATCCCCTTCCATCACTTCGTTCAATTTATAAAGTGTAAGATTGATGCGGTGATCAGACATTCGCCCCTGAGGGTAATTGTAAGTTCTTATACGCTCAGAACGGTCACCACTGCCTACCAAGCTGCGCCTTGTGGTTTCTTCATCAAGTCGACGCTTTTCGTCTTCAACTGCTTGAATACGAGACGTCAGCATTGACATCGCCTTAGCACGGTTTTTGTGCTGCGAACGCTCTTCTTGGCATTCAACCACAATGCCCGAAGGCAAGTGAGTCAAACGGATGGCAGAATCAGTTTTGTTAACGTGCTGACCACCAGCACCTGAGGCCCTGAAAGTATCAACTCGTAAATCAGCTGGGTTAACGGCAATCGCTTCAGCTTCAGGAATTTCAGGCAAAACGGCCACAGTGCAGGCCGAAGTGTGAACACGACCCTGCGATTCGGTTTCAGGCACTCGTTGCACTCGGTGACCGCCTGATTCAAACTTCAACTGGCCGTAAACTTTGTCACCTGTGATTTGAACCACAATTTCTTTATAACCGCCATGATCGCCCTCGTTGGCATTAACCACTGATAATTGCCATTTTTTGCTTTCGACATAACGACTGTACATACGAAACAAATCTCCGGCAAAAATCGCAGCTTCGTCGCCACCGGCTCCTGCGCGAATTTCGAGATAACAGTTACGACCATCGTTGGGATCTTTGGGCAGCATCAACACTTCAAGATCGGCATCAAGGCTTTCAATCACTTTTTTGCTGGCTTTGTATTCTTCCTGCGCCATTTCGCGCATATCTGGGTCTTCGTCTTTGAGCATTTCTTCGGCTTCAGCAAAAGCTTCCTCAGCCTCTTGGTAAGCTTTAAAGGTCGACGTGACCTCTTCAAGTTCTGAATATTCTTTTGACAAGGTTTTAAATTTGTCCTGATCACTAATCACCGATGGGTCGCTCAGCAATGCTTGGATCTCTTCGTGGCGTTCTATCAAACCTTCTAACTTTGCATATACGGATGTTTTCATCTATTTGATTCCAAGGACATTTTTTATCTGGTGTAACTGTTCAAGTTCACCGGCTCTGGCAGCGCTGCTCAGAGATTGGGTTGGGCTGTGCATCAGCCGATTGGTCAGTTTGTTGGCAAACTCTTCCATGATTTTTTCGGGCGCCTTACCGCTGGCGATTTGAGATTGGGCTTTTGCCAATAAATCATTTTTAATTTCTTGGCATTGGTCTCGATATTGCTTGATCATATCAACCGCATTGAGCGATTGCAAAAACGCTGAAAAATCATCGGCTTGTTGCTCAACAATAATCTCGGCTTCTTTAGCTGCCTGATTACGCGTGGCAATATTGTCACCCACAATCATTTGCAAATCATCTACCGTGTACAAATAAGCGTCTTCAATCTCACCTACCTGCCCTTCTATATCTCGGGGCACAGCTAAGTCTACCAAGAAGATGGGGCTGTAACGGCGCTTTTTCAAGGCTTCTTCAACAACCCCTTTACCAATAATAGGCAATGTACTGGCCGTTGAGCTGATCACAATATCAGCATTGGCCAATTGAGCAGGCACTTGAGCCAAAGAAATAACATCACCATTAAATTGCGCAGCCAAAGATTCGGCCCGAGCCAATGTACGATTTGCTACGGTAATTTGTTCTACGCCTTGGTCAACCAAGTGACGAGCAACCAATTCAATAGTTTCACCGGCCCCGACTAACAACACTTTGGCATGATTGAGCTTACCAAAAATATGCTTGGCCAAATTCACCGCTGCATAGGCCACCGAAACTGCATTGGCGCCAATGTCGGTGTCGGTTCTAACTTGCTTGGCAACAGAGAATGAATGTTGAAACAACCGTTCAAATAAAGATGAAATGGCACCAGAGTTTTTAGCTAATGAAAAAGCCTGCTTGATTTGACCTAAAATTTGCGGCTCACCCAGTACCAGTGAATCGAGCCCGCAGGCCACTCGCATAATATGTTTGCAAGCATCAAGCTCATGGTGCTGATAGATATATTCGGTTAACTGATGTTTATCGACTTTGTGAAAGCCGCTGAGCCAAGATAAAACTACTTCGGTATTTGCCTGATTGCCGCTACAATAAATCTCGGTGCGGTTACAAGTAGACAAGATCACCACATCATGCAACTCGGCGCTTTTAAGTAATTGCCCAAGAGCATTAACCATTTGTTCTGGCGCAAAGGCCACCCGCTCGCGCAACTCGACTGGGGCAGTGTTATGGTTAATACCTAAAGCAAGAATGGTCATTCAATTTGGTTCAAAGTGACAAGGCCGCGCAATTTTACGAGAAATGGCGCAATAAAAAAAGATACTGGGAAATATTCTCTACATAAAACCATGAAATACTTTATAAACTCATCAAAAACGACCCGTTGGTTACTCATATTACTGACAATCAACCTACTTGGCGGCTGTCAAGTGTTCAAACGAGACCAAGCGCAAGTCATCATCAACAAAAGCGAACAACAACGCCAAGTGGCGTTGGCGCAGCTTCAGCACTGGAAAGTCAAAGGCAAACTGATATTCAAAAGCCCACAAGAAAAATTCTCTGCCAGCCTAAATTGGACTCAACAGAGCATCCATTCAGACATACGCCTGACATCATTCTTAGGGACTTCAATCTTAAAAATGCTCAACGATGGCAACCAAGCCACAGTGGTCAGTGATGGTAAGACTTTCAAATCAGATGACCCAGAATCACTGCTTTATGAAATCAAGGGTATCACTTTACCAGTTAATGACATGCCGCAATGGATGAAAGGTCTAACAAGCAAAAATTTTGACCGAACCACTGTTTTTGATGAACACAACCGGGTTAAACAAATCAAAATGCTCGATGCAACAGGCCAGTCGTGGCAAATTGACTATGAAAGTTATATGCAAGTAGAGCTCAGACAGCAAAATTTCCAATTGCCCAAAAAAATACGCCTGACCGGCAACAATATCACCATCATTATTAAAATCTCTGATTGGGAATTGTATTAGTGACCACTTTAGTCTTACCTTCACCAGCCAAAATCAACTTATTTTTACACATCAATGGCCGCCGCGAGAATGGTTATCACGAGTTGCAAACGCTTTTTCAGTTTCTTGACTACTCAGATACTCTGCACTTTGAGCCAACCGATAATGGTAAAATCGAATTAAGTTGTAATTTAACAGCACTTGAAGGTGAAGATAACCTGATAGTACGAGCCGCTCGTATTTTACAAACTGAATATTCGACAAATTCTAAAGGCATTAAAATCCATCTTGAAAAACGTTTGCCTATGGGGGGCGGTGTTGGAGGTGGCTCATCGAACGCAGCAACAACATTACTGGCACTAAACAAACTGTGGAACTTGAATTTAAGTGAACAAACATTAATGGAGATTGGTTTGAGCCTCGGTGCCGATATTCCAGTGTTTATTAAAGGTGAGGCTGTTTTTGCACAGGGGGTTGGAGAAGTGTTTACTCAGGCCAAGCCTACGGAGCATTGGTATCTTGTTGCCAAACCCAATTGCCATATATCTACAGCCACGATTTTTCAACATCCAGATTTATGTCGTAACACCGCAAAACTGACCAACGAAAATTATCGCTTTGACAATACCCGTAACGATTGTGAGGCATTGGTCAAAAAGCTCTATCCTGAGGTTGCCAATACCATCGACCGATTGTTAGAATATGCCCCGACTCGCCTGACCGGAACCGGTGCTTGTGTATTTAGCGTTTATTGTGATAAACAAAGCGCTGAAAAAGCAATGACTTACCTACCAAAAGGCGTTTCAGGATTTGTCTGTCAGGGAGTTAACGTCTCACCGACGAAAACAGCCCTTGGCAACATTTGAATGGTGTAATGGTACTTTTATCATAAAAAGTATCACAAAAACGTTCACTCAACCCAGTTGGAACTACGGACTACTCCGCCAACCAGCCCAAAATATACTGAGGACACTACTGTGCCAGATATGAAGCTTTTTACCGGTAACTCGATCCCAAAGTTAGCCGCCCGTGTAGCCAAACGATTAGACATTAATATAGGAGATGCCAGCGTAGGCCGCTTCAGCGATGGTGAAATTGCAGTAGAAATTAACGAAAACGTACGTGGTGCAGACGCTTTCATTATCCAATCAACTTGTCAGCCAACAAATGACAACCTGATGGAACTCATCGTAATGATTGATTCATTACGCCGTGCATCTGCCGGTCGTATTACCGCGGTAATCCCTTACTTTGGTTATGCCCGTCAAGACCGTCGCGTGCGTTCAGCTAGGGTACCAATCACTGCAAAAGTAGTTGCAGACTTCTTGTCTAGCGTTGGTGTTGACCGTGTATTAACTGTAGATTTACACGCAGAACAAATACAAGGCTTCTTTGACGTTCCAGTAGATAACGTTTTTGGCACGCCAATTTTGCTCGACGACATGAAAAGCCGCAACTTCGAAAACCCAATTGTTGTTTCGCCTGATATCGGTGGTGTTGTTCGTGCACGTGCTGTAGCAAAATTGTTAGATGATGCAGACCTTGCCATCATCGACAAACGTCGCCCACAGGCTAACGTAGCTCAAGTCATGCACATTATTGGTGATGTTGAAGGCCGTGACTGTATCATCGTAGACGACATGATTGATACCGGTGGCACTTTATGTAAAGCCGCTGAAGCCTTGAAAGAAAAAGGCGCTAACCGTGTATTTGCTTACGCTACTCACCCAGTATTCTCAGGCAACGCCCCCCAAAACATCGCCAACTCTGTTATCGATGAATTGATTGTTACTGACAGTATTCCATTGTCTAAAGAAATGAGAGCAATCGAAAAGGTTAACCAATTGACACTTGGCGACATGCTCGCCGAAGCGATTCGCCGTGTTAACAATGAAGAATCTATCTCTGCAATGTTTGACTAAGTTTCATTTAGGGTAACCACCCTGACGCGTTGTTAGATAATCAAAGGGCCGGCCAGTTTTAATACTGGCCGGCCCTTTTGTTTGTTTGATAACAATTACCGCGCGCTTAACCTCATTCGCCAAATTAATGCAGGACTAAAACAACGTAAACACACCATAGTAATCATAAATAAAGCTTACCTGAGCGTTTATATTCGAAATATCACCAAAGAAAAACCTGCAATCTTATGTTTTATACGCCTTAATTATATTATAAATCCCATTATGAAAAATCACTGTAATAACAATAAGATACCACACCGTAACCACCGGTAAGCAAGTTCGTAACTAGGCTCGTAAGCAACAGTTCGCGAAAATAAGTCGTTTTCAACGAAAAATTATCTAAACTGGCCTCCATCAAATCAGCACTACTTATCAAACGTTAAAACGTCGGGTAGTAACAATATATTTAAGTACTTACGCTTATCAATGGAGAACACTCACACATGGCTAAGAATATTTTTGTTTCATATAACTTTAACGACCGTAAAGTAGCAAAATCTGTATCAGAGATGATCCAAAGAGAAAATCTTAAAGGTCAGATTGTCGTCGTCGAAAACGATGTATCTTATAATGGCGCCACTGCAATTGATTGGGAAATAGAACACACCATGAAAAAATGCGATGCAGCCTTGTTCGTTATCGGTGATAACCCACGGAACAGCCCTTGGATTGAAAAAGAAGCGGCTCACGCTATCGCTAAAGACATTCCGGTATTGACCACTCAATTACCAGATGTAAACGGTGAAACACCCAGCGCATTAACAGATTCTACTTTTATCAATTGGGATGCCAAATCGCTGACCGATTCGTTGAATCGCTGCTGATTTATTGATGCTGGCGTCAACAAAAATAATAAATAGGCGCCGACATCAATACTGTAGTGACCTTGTTTTATAGAAAAAGCAGAAAACAAACATCTAATAATAAAAAGAAACAACAATAATAAAAACCAAGCAATATCATCTATGCAGTAAAGAAATAACGAAAATAATAAGAAAAACACGTAACACAATTAAAAACCACGACCTTGTCGTGGTTTTTTTATGTCCATGGATGGGCAGTATCCTGACAATGCTGGATGCATATTGTCAGGGTATTTAAAAACGGCGGGAAGATGACTCTATACGTTTAACGACTTATAACGGCTGTCTAAGGCTTCATAAAGGTTATCTTGAAACGCAGCATCGGCAGCATCGAGTTCAGCCATGATCTCAACCAAATGCTCATTATCTTCCTTACCTGCCCATTCCTTAATATAAGTGCCCTGTTTATATCCATTGTCTTGGCGGAAAAAATTCAACACGTTTTTACAGATGTACTGAGTATACAAATCCACCCAACCCATCTGACAATCAGCCAGTAACGTAGTAAATAAACCAATACTGATGCGCTTAGCGGCTGAGAGGCCAATCAAGAGCTCTAATTTAGCTAATAGGTCTAATTCACTGAATTGATAAGTATTGCCATCAAAATCAACGCTATGGCCTTCTATTTGTGCCATAACAGTCGCTTGTGACGCTTGTTGGTCGCCCTCATGCTCAATAAGCACGGCAGACAACAAGAAGTGCCAGATATCGACCAATTCCATTTGCAGCTGCTCAAGGTCACATTCCTGTTTTTTCCACCACTTCCACCCATGATGCTCAATCGCTTCACTGCCTTCAATAACCACAGCCCGCAAAAACGGCGATTTAACTGCCAGCCAATCGGGGTTCACTTTAGCGTTCATTTTGTCTTGTAACTGGAGCATGGTGGCTGCTTGGTTTTCGAGTAGCATTTTATGGCCTTTTTTGATTATACAGGTGAATTTTAGATTGGGAGGATCTTCTACTATGGCGCATTAGGTTGCAAGGGGGAATTGTAAATATGATTACTTACGGTGCGATATTACTGGCCAGAAGCTTCAGCCCTACCCTAAAACATTTTGATTTATACTCACAAACAAAAACGCCGACACTTTCGTATCGGCGTTTCATCAGTATCTAATACTACCAGAGCTTATTAAGCCTTAGTAGCCTCTCCCAAAGGGAGAATGATTAGAAAGCGTAACGAGCAGTCAAACGCATAGAACGAGGCGTCTGGTAAGATGTTGGTTGCAAGAAGTTCTTGCTCACAAGCTTATCGCCACGGGCGAAATCTTTAACTTCGTCAAACTCATTAGCCTTACCTAAGTTGAACACGTTGAAGATATCAAGCTTCAGCGTTAAGTTACCATCTGCGAAGCTAGGTATGTACTGAATACCAGCATCGAAATTGTAAAGCCAAGATGAACGACCTTCATCACCACGGTTTGTCAATTCGCTAATAGGAACCTCTTCGCCATCTATCATCTGAGTTTCACCAGTAACACAGTAGAATGTTGATGAACTGTACTGACGGAAGTTAGGACCGTCATATATTGTATCACCATCACCTTCCAACATACCTGTACTTGGAGCGAAACCATTACAACTTAATGGAACACCAGAGCTAAAGCTTACGTTTGCAGTAAACGTAAGTTCATCATTAAACTTATAAGCACCGTAGGCTTTAAGTTGATGACGACGATCGTTTGGCAAATCGCCATCAGAACCTTCTTGGAAAACCTTGTGGTCAAAGTCTTGGGTTGCGCCAGCATCTTCCTGACCCAAAGTTGAGTTTACGTAACCTTCGATGTTACCAGTACTCTTAGACAACACGTAAGAGATATTGGCATACCAACCGTCACTGAAAGCACGCTCAAGTGTTACTTCTAAACCTTTGTAGTTACGCTTGTACTTAGGCAGGTCGAAGTAGTCGTTTGAAACAGAAATAGGCTCAACTTCGCCGTTGCCATTCAAATCAGCATACAAGTTCAAGTCTTTACCAGGGTTAACAAGCAAACAACCAGACATGTTATGCAAGTCGAAACCACCTTCAGGTGTTTCCCAACCGTTAGCTTCGTTAGCTACTGGAATATTGTTATCAACAGCCCAGTTGTAGAAACCATCATGTCCACAGAAATCATCCATACCGTCTTGAATCTTACGATACATCAACTTAACACCACCAGTCCAGTTGTCAGTCAACTGCTGCTGGTAACCAATGATCAATTCATCTTGATGCATTGGATCAAGGTCTGATACAGCGATTACGCGTGGATCAGGGTCTTGATGGCTAGTGAAACCACTACCAATTACATCACCTACAGCGCCTTCTACGCCATTAGTGATTGGTAAACCAGTTGTTGGATTGAAATCGTCTACTTGATAGAAGTACTGGCTTGAGTCTTCGATACGAGTTGCACGAATATTAGTGTTTGCAGCAATTGGAATGTAGTAACGTCCCAATGTACCGTATAACTTACTCTCTGAATCACCGTTCATGTCCCAAGAGAAACCTACGCGAGGTGCAATCAATGAGTCAGCTTCAACAAACACGTTACCGTTAGCAGCGTAGTTAGTGAAGGTTTCGTTACGTAAACCACCGTAAATCATCAAGTTGTCAGTTGCCTGCCAGTTATCTTCGATGTAGAACGCAGTATTTTCAGTTTTAAACTCAGCACTTTGATCATCGTTTACACGTACACGAACAGCTTTGGTGCCCAATGGCATTTCAACACCGTTAATACGAGTTGAGCTGTCTTCATGCGATTCGAAATAGCGATAGTATGTTCCACCAGTCCACTGGCTACCAATGGTAGATGAAATATACTCTTCACTGTTGTAACCAATGCGGATATCGTGGTTACCTAAAGTGTAGTTAAAATCGATTTTTGCACTTTTACGATCATCTTGGTCGGCGCCGGCAAACGGGTCGAATACTGAAGACTGTGAAGTGTTCCAACAACCAACGTTGTCACGTGTAGACCAGCCACGACCACCAGTGGTATCGATAGCACGTGGACATAATGCTGCAACATCATCTAAGTTACGTGGGATTTGATTGTCGTTCTTGTTAAGCAACTCACCATACATAACACTCACGCTCAAATCGTCTGTGAAATGACCGGTGTAGTTAATTATTTTGATGTCGCCGCCATCTTCAACAGTATAACGCGAAAGCTCATCACCATGAGTACCACTATAGTCGGCTTGACCATCTGCGTTGTGATACTGAACATAATCACGGTCAGTTTCGTTTTGGATGTAGGTAGCTGACAACAAATGGTCATCAGTAATATACCAATCCAATTTCACGATAGCATTTGGGTTATCGACAACACGATCAGTACTGGTATTACGGTAGTGGAATTCTCTATCGAGGTCTTGGAATTCAACATTGGTGTAGAAGAACAAAGTATCTTCAATGATTGGACCACCAGCTGAAAGGTTATAAGTCAAAGAGTCATTAGTGTTGTCTGAGGCGTAAATCGACTTACCTTCATATAAACCGGTTTCGCTATTCAAAGACTCAAAATCATCACGGTCTTTTCTGGTTGAACGCAAGCTTTCAGGAGAATAATAAGCAGCAATACCAAATTCCCAATCGTTAGTACCAGATTTAGTTACAATGTTAGTAACACCACCCAATGAACGACCGTATTCTGCGCCATAACCACCAGTCTTAACCTGGGTTTGTGCGATAGCGTCAAAAGGCACGGTTGCAAAGCTCAAGAAGTTACGCAAGTTGGTGGCGTCAAAGCCATCAATGTAGTAACCGTTTTCAGCAACTGATGAACCACCAAATGATGGCAAGTTACCGAAATCGTTATCGCCTTGGATTGTTCCAGGAGTCAACAAAGCGATGGCAGTAGTGTTACGACCGATTGGCAATAATTCAATCTGCTCTTGGGTGAATACCATTGAAGATTCGGCTGATGAAGTATCAATAGCAGAAATTCGTGAACCACTGACTGAAATGGTTTCGACTTCACTTTGGTTAAATAGAACTGAAGAACCAGTACCCAGTTTTACGTGGATGGTTCGTTTGCCACCGTTGCTTGACGTTACGGTGTAGAAACCAGGAGGCACATCTTTAAAGTTGAAGCGACCGTCAGAAGCGGTTACTGAACGAGACAAACCAGTTTTAGAGTTTTTAAAGGTGATTGTAGCACCTTCTTTTGCCTGACCGTAGATTGAACCTGAGGTGTTACTCGCAGCCATTGCTGGTGCGCCAACCAAACAGGCACTAACGGCGAGTGCGGCAATCGAAAGCTTAAACGTTTTCTTTTGGAATTTATCCATTGATTATAGTTCTCTTAGAATGTTTACAAAGTATTTCCTGCTGAGATGTGTTACCCAACTGACAGTTATGACTAAATAGTCCGTCTAACTAATGCGTGGTATTCATCCATGACAATTACAAACGTACGTTTGCGTAACATCGTGCAACATATTGCCATTGTGTCGCGGTGGAATCAATTAACAATTCACATAATTGATGATAATTTGAGCGACACAGGACATCGAGATGCAATCAAGAAAAAGCTTGCCCATTGTTTTTAAAGAAGTTTTAACTTTAAAAACAGGTAAACGAAAAGTTCAATTAAATACTATTTTTTTTACAAATTAATTAAATTCGTCAAATGTATAGTTAAATTTACGTTAAAAAACATAAAATAGACAAAAAAGCAGACATAATACCAAATCCATTAATTAACTGGTCATTTTGCTGGCTAAAATAAGCATTAGCTTCGTTATTAATCTTGCCATTAGAGTGACTAGTGGCGGCGGTTAATGCCTTGCTACTGCTTATTTTCCCTGCCCAAAATCAGACCAGTGAATTAATGTCATTGGTATAAGGCTGATAAAAACAAGTTTAAGTAATAAAGTCGACTTTTCCCTGAGCTAAAGTGGTAGGCGAGCACATTGATATCCCGGTGTTCGCGTTATTCTGTGGGTAATAAGTAGAAAACGTGAGTATGAATAGAAAATGCAAAGTGAGGTTCAGTCAAACGAAAACGGTAGTTCGTAATTAAATTGCTAAACGGTCGTAATGTTTGTCATTGATGTAAGCAAAGATATCAAACTTGAAACTTTTAGCCACCCGCTTTGGGCGCATTAATACCAAATCCATTAATTAACTGGTCATTTTGCTGGCCAAAATAAGCATTAGCTTCGTTATTAATCTTGCCATTAGAGTGACTAGTGGCGGCGATTAATGCCTTGCTACTGCTGATTCTTTCTGCCCAAAATCAGACCAGTGAATTAATGTCATTGGTATAATACGAGTATTGATCGAAATCTTACCATCAATAAATCTATTAAAAATTATTCAGGGGAATACGTATAGCACGAATCTATGCAACTAACTAAAGGTCAAATAGTAAGGGATATTTAATTGAATTTATTCGAAGAGTTTGAGTATTTTAAAACTTAAGGATTGGTAGATTGGAGCGTGTGACGAGGCTCGAACTCGTGACCTCGACCTTGGCAAGGTCGCGCTCTACCAGCTGAGCTACACACGCTTTACAACATTGTAGTAATAACTCTGGTGGGTGTTATTACGTTTTCAAACAACTTTTTACAGCTTTACTCTTTACTACGATATTACTTACAACTTTACTACATACATCTTTAGAATTGGTGCCCGGGGCCGGACTTGAACCGGCACGTCCTTTCGAACGAGGGATTTTAAATCCCTTGTGTCTACCAATTCCACCACCCGGGCGAAATCCGTTTTTTTTACCTTAAGAGGTGGAGGCGGGTCCCGGAGTCGAACCGAGGTAGGCGGATTTGCAATCCGCAGCATGGCCACTCTGCCAACCCGCCAAAATCTTAAGTCCAACCTCACTTTATAAAAAGAAAAATTGGAGCGTGTGACGAGGCTCGAACTCGTGACCTCGACCTTGGCAAGGTCGCGCTCTACCAGCTGAGCTACACACGCTTTATCTCGTTAAAAGATAGACCTATTGGCCTGCCCCCTTAAGATGCTGCGTATTCTACGTAGATATTAATTTGAGTCAACCATAAATTTCAGTTTTTATTTTGATTGCTCATTTTTTGATTTAAGTGGTGATATTGCCCGCTGTTGTGGCTTAAACATTGTAGGATGCAAGCCTTCGTGCCTGCAATTAGTTGAACATATAAATTGGGGTTAGCCTAAACAAGGACGGGCACAGCGGCCCGCTGCCACTGTGCAGGAATAAAAAATGATTAATCAGCCGCTTTAATATGCACCCAAGCCGCGCTGAAGTATTCATACAAAGATAATATGGTCAAAACAAAAGCCAAATAATAAAAAGCAAAAGACAAATAAGTCAAAAACGGACTGAAGTTCCAAATAAGGCCAATTAACGCCAACATCTGCGCCACGGTTTTGGTTTTACCAGACTTAGACACCGCCACCACATCAGATTTACCCAGCTTAGACATCCACTCTCTTAACGCCGACATAATGATTTCACGACTCAACATAAGGATTGCAGGAACAGTCACCCAAAAGGCATTATATTGTTCAACAATCACAAATAGCCCAGCGGTTACCATCACTTTATCGGCAACAGGGTCTAAAAAGGCACCGAATGGGGTGGATTGATCGAGCTTTCTCGCCAAATAGCCGTCAAGTGCGTCTGATACACCGGCAAACCAAAAAATAAAAGCCGCGATAAAATGAGATTCGCCTTCATCTATATAGTAAACAGCCAGAAAAACTGGGATTAGGGCAATACGAATAAGAGTTATGATATTAGGTAGGTTTAACATGCAACTTGATTGTTTTGAGTAAGTTGCGTCTATTATGCCTTGTCGTGCAAAGAATCAAAAACATTTTGTGCTTGTTGTGCACTAATGCCCGGCACTTTTGCCAATTCATCTACCGAAGCATTAAGTATGCCCTGTAATCCACCAAGGTATTTCAGCAGTGCTTGACGCCTTTTTGGTCCAATGCCACTGATCTCTTGCAAAGTTGAGGTATTTTTTACTTTTGCCCTTTTGTTACGGTGGCCGGTAATGGCAAATCGGTGAGCTTCGTCACGGATATGCTGAATGAGATGCAATGCTGGCGAATCGGCCGGCAATGCCACTTCTTTCATACCACCTTCAAAAACTAGGGTTTCAAGCCCCGGCTTACGCGATGTGCCTTTAGCAACACCAATCAACATCGGTTGTTTTTGGTGTGGCCAATCTTCAAAGTAAGTTTCTGCGCGAGCCAGTTGCCCTTTACCACCATCGATAAAAATGACATCGGGTATTTTGTGCTCTTCACTCACCTTGTTATAACGTTTGGCCAAAGCAAAATCCATTGCCGCGTAATCATCCCCCGGTGTCACGCCTTCTATATTGTAACGGCGGTATTCACTCTTGTGAGGACCTTCATCGTTGAACACCACACACGAACCGATGGTTTGTTGACCCGAGATATGACTGATATCAAAACACTCCATGCGCATAATCGGTTCATCTCGTTGTAAAAAGCCATTGAGCAAGTCATAGCGCTTTTTAGTGGCTGTTTTACTCGACAGCATAGTCGTCACCGCAATCTTGGCGTTTTTGTTGGCCAACATCAAATAACGCAGTTTTTCACCACGACTGATGGTTTTAAGCACAACTTTGTGCTCAGCAGTGGCACATAACACTTCATTTAATGCATCTATATCTAAGGTTGGTTGTTCTTGTATCTCTGTGACCTGTTCAAGTACGTTAAGATCAGCAACGATGATCTCCCGAGGGATCTTATGGCGCATTTGTGCATTAAGGTAATATTGCAAAATAAACGATTGCATAATCTCAACCGCTTCAGCATTTTTTGGTAGTTTTGGAAAAAAGTTTTTTGAACCCAAAATTTTATGATCGCGAATAAACAACATGTGTACTGCTGCAATGCCATTTTGATAATGAAAACCCACCACATCCAATTCATCAGACAATCCACTGACGTACTGCTGTTCTTGGACTTTTCTCAACACCTGAATCTGATCTCGGTATTTGGCTGCCAATTCAAACTTGAGCGTGATACTGGCCTGTTCCATTGCTTCAACCAAAGAGTTGATAACGTCCTGAGATTTGCCCTTTAAAAACAATTTGGCTAGTTCAACCTCTTTGTCGTACTCATCGTCATTGATTTTACCAACGCAAGGTGCCGAGCAACGTTTAAGTTGATATTGCAGGCAAGGCCGCGATCGGGCTTTATAAAATGAATCTTCACATTGGCGCACCGAAAATATCTTTTGCATCAACTTAAGACTTTCGTAAACAGCACCAGCACTAGGATATGGGCCAAAATAATCCCCTTTTACCCGACGTGCACCACGGTGCATTTGGATCCTTGGATGTTTATGACCTGTTAACAGAATAAAAGGATAAGACTTGTCGTCTCTGAGCAGAACATTGTACTTAGGTAAATACTGTTTGATCAGATTGTTTTCGAGTATCAGCGCTTCGGTTTCAGTCTGAGTAACGGTGATTTCAACATTGGTAATGTGACTGACTAATTGGCGAGTTTTACCGTGTGGGATGTTTTTACGAAAATAACTGGCCACCCGCTTTTTCAAGTCTTTGGCTTTACCAACATAAATCACAACGTCATCGACGTTTAGCATACGATAAACACCGGGTTGATTCGTCAGGGTTTTTAAAAAGGATTGCGGGTCAAATTCTGTGGTCATGGTCAGCGGGGTAGTTGGGTGTCATTAGGAGATTAATTGAGAGGTTACATGTGGGCAACGAGGCTATACCCCTTTATTATGCCCACTTTATTATGAAAAGATTAAAGTTTGTCCATATTCAACAAACCATGGCGAATGGCCAAATGCGTTAATTCGACATCACCACCGATATTGAGTTTCTCAAACATGCGATAGCGATAACTGTTTACGGTTTTTGAACTTAAGTTCAGCTTATCGGCGATGTCTTGGACTTTTTCGCCTTTGGTGATCATCAACATGATTTGCAGTTCACGCTCAGACAAGCTTTGAATGGGGTTATCATCGCGTTGGCCGCTGAATTGATTAAGTGCAATTTGCTGGGCAATATCTGGGGCGATATAACGTTGACCGCTGTGAACCGCACGAATAGCGTTAATCATTTCGTCTGAACCTGCGCTTTTGGTCAAATAACCATGGGCACCGATTTGCATGACTTTGCTGGGTAGTGGATCTTCACAATGAACAGTCAGTACGATAACTTTAACATCAGGGTTAAAACGTAGGATTTTTTTGGTTGCTTCCATCCCACCAATGCCAGGCATATTCATGTCCATCAGAACAATGTTCGGGCTGTTTTTGCGACAGTACGCTACGGCGTCTTCACCGTTGTCAGCATCTCCGACCACTTTAATGCCACGAATATCGTCCAGAATGCGTTTTATCCCGGTACGGACCAATTCATGATCATCGACTAAAAAGACAGTTATCAAGGAAGGTTCCTTTAACAGTTGATTTTATGTTTAGCTATGGTTCAAAATTACCATACCCCTTTACAAAGTAAAGCGAAAACATGTGATTGTTAACAAATAATGGAAAATAAGTGAAATCAACGGTAATCGTAACGAAATAGGGGGTTTTAGTGTTTTTTGAAACTCGTATTAAGCAGTAAGGAAAGTGGCGGTGAGGTAGGGATTTGAACCCTAGGTGGGCTACAAACCCACGCTGGTTTTCAAGACCAGTGCTTTAAACCACTCAGCCACCTCACCGCGATGGAGCGTATACTAGAAACCTTGCTCTTGAATGTAAAGCTCTTTTTTGCAATTTTGTTTTGAGTGCGTGTTTATTAGTCGGGATGAAGCGTGAGGTGATGTTTTGGGGCTGGAGGAACGGAGGCTCCGCAAGGGGGTCAAAGCAAAACAAGTGCAGGGACAGACAAGCTGTCCACAGAACTGGTTTTGCACTGACCCCAGCTGGTGATGACTAGTAATGATGATAGCTACTTTGTTAGAGAGTGGTACGAATACCACCAGCTGGGGTCAGTGCTTTTGAGTCGGCCGAACTAAAAATGTTTTTTGTTCGGCCGACTCAAATGCTTTGACCCCGTTGCGGAGCCTCCGTTACACCTGCCCACAACGAAGCCACAAAATTTTAATGCAATAGAGAATTCGAAAAATTGAACGACACGTGACGAAGTCACGTTAGAGAAATGAAGAAAATTGGATATAACAGAAAAATTGAAAGGGAGTGGCGGTGAGGTAGGGATTTGAACCCTAGGTGGGCTACAAACCCACGCTGGTTTTCAAGACCAGTGCTTTAAACCACTCAGCCACCTCACCGCAAAATCGGGCAGAATAATAAACATAAAATGCGAGGATTGGAAGCGTTAATATCAACTTTTTATCACTTTTATTCAGTTTCTTACTGTTATGTTGTTTTTTTACCCAATTTTGGATAGATGACCGGTTTTTGTTACGATTTACCCTTGAATAAAAGTAGCTATGCCCTCAGAAACTATTATATGATTAGCCTAATTCAATAAATCAGGATTAACTGAGGTTCACTATGGAACAAAAAACGATGTATCAGTCTGCCAGCGCAGGCTCGGTGTTAGAAACAAATAAAGTATTGCGAAATACCTACTCACTGCTGGCAATGACCTTGGTCTTTAGTGCCGTTACCGCAGGCATCGCCATGGCGATGGGATTATCTTTCATGATGGGTTTGGTCTTGTCACTCGTCGGCTTCGGTTTAATTTTTGTGGTAAACAAAACAGCTGAGTCTGCTTCAGGTATTTTTTGGGTTTTCGCTTTTACTGGTGTGATGGGCGCTTCACTGGGACCT
>CALKGI010000302.1 GCA_938085045.1 uncultured Alteromonadaceae bacterium | reverse complement strand
CAAGCCCTAACACCTGCTGCCAAACGACACATAGTTTGGTTTCAACCTCGTTACGCGGCGCGGCATATTGGTCACCATCAACCCAGGTTGGCGCAGGCAACGCATTTTTGTCGAGCTTGCCATTAAGCGTCAATGGCAGTTGTTCAATTTGGTTGAAACTCGCTGGCATCATGTAATCGGGCAAGGTGCTCGACAGTTGCGCTCGAATCGCAGCTTCATCCATCAACCCACCAGAATCGCACACCACGTATGCAGCAAGGGTTTTGTTGTCAGCATGTTCGACATCAATTACCAGTGCTTGTTCGACCATTTCGCACGCCAGCAGCGCACTTTGAACCTCGCCCAATTCGATTCTAAAACCGCGAATTTTCACTTGAGTGTCTAACCGGCCGAGATATTCGAGGGTGCCGCCGGTCAAAAACCTTACTCTGTCGCCAGATTGATATAATTTACCTTCGCCAAACGGGTTGTTGATAAAGCGGGTTTTAGTCAGCTCAGGTTGGTTTAGGTAACCCCGGGCTAACCCTGCCCCACCAATATACAATTCACCCGGTGCTCCGATGGGCACAGGGTTACCTTGCGACGACAATACGTAGACTTTACGAGTGTTAATCGGTTTGCCGATAGGCACAGGTTTGTTGGGGCAAGTATCAGTATGCCCCAGCCGATGAACAGTGGTAAACGTGGTGCTTTCTGTCGGGCCATAACCGTTAAGAATAAACTTGGGCCTGTTGGGCTGGGCGATAAATTTAGCCATGACCGCTGGGGTGAGTTGTTCACCGCCAATCAGCAAATAACGCAACTTGGCAAATAGACCCGGTTGCTGATAATAGAGGTTGTCGAACAAGGCGCGGGTTAACCATAAGACAGTCACTTTTTGAGCGGCGAGCAATTCATTTAACGAACTCGCTACAAGGTTTTGATCTGACGGTGCAATGGCCAGCGTCAAACCGTTTGTTAATGCGCCCCAAATTTCAAACGTTGCGGCGTCGAAATTTGGATCTGACAAATGCAAAATCACATCTTGGTTTTGGTAATCGATAAAACCATTATTTTGCACCAACGACACCACGCTTTGATGTTCAATTAGCACCCCCTTGGGATGTCCGGTAGTGCCAGAGGTATAAATGACATAAGCCAAGTCGCTAGGGTCAGTTGATGGAGCGCAACCTGTGGTGACACTTTTGGCATCAGTTGTCATTATCGCTGGCGCTTTATGCAGTTCACTAAACCAATCAGTAAGGGTTTGACGATAGTGATTTTGAGTCAACACTATTGGGGCTTTTATGTCTTTAAACATAAACTGGACGCGAGCTTTGGGGTATTTTGGCGAAATAGGCACATATGCCCCACCGGCTTTGAGCACCGCTAGCATAGCAACAACCATGTCGATGCTACGGTCCATGTATAGGGCGATAAAGTTGGTTGCTAATAGCGGTGCCAATTGGTCGGCTTTATCGTTGAGTTCTTTATAGGTCAGCGACTGCCTACCTTGAGTAAGGGCCGTTTTGTTTGGCGTTTTTTGGGCTTGTTCTTCAAATAATCCATGCACCGTTTGAGTATGTGGATACGGCGCATCGGTTGGGTTCCAATCAACCAACAGTTGCTGAGTTTGACTATCGTCTAGCAGCTTGATTTGCCCGATAGATTGGTTAATATCGGCTGCGAATGCTTCGAGCACTCGTTGGTAAATGGTTGAAATTCGGGCGATTGTGGTCGGTTCAAACAGCCTTAGGGCATATTTGAATCCACCAGATAATTGAACTTGGTCGTCGGTAAAGGTCAAGCTTAAGTCGAATTGTGAGGCACTATAAAGGTGCTGCTCTGCATCCCAGTCTACCGGTGTAAACGGCAATTTAATGTCTTGTTGGGCCATGCCCCAAAAGCTCTCTAGCGCAAAGCTGACCTGGAATATAGGATGGCGGGCGGTATCACGGCTTTGTTGCAGCGCGTCGACGACTTTTTCAAACGGTAGGTCTTCGTGAATTTTGGCTTGAGTGACCACTTGGTGCACGTGAGCTATCAAGTCTTCAATGGTGTTTTGCGATTGCACATCGGCTCGCAACACCAGTGAATTGACAAAATATCCAATCAGCGACTGAGTTTGACCCTGATGACGATTGTCTGAGGGGGTGCCAACAACAATGTCTTGTTGTCCGGCGAGTGTCGCTAAAGTGACGTAAAAACCACTAAGTAACACGGTATAAAGGGTGGTTTGTTGGTCTTTGGCCAGCTCTCTCAGTTGATTAGATAACGCCAAGTCGAGTTCAAAACCCAAGTGATCACCACGGTAATCAATGTGTGCTGGGCGTTTGTGATCGGTAGGTAACTCAAGCACAGCGCAATCAGCCAATTGTTGCTGCCAATAGGTCAATAGCGCGGCATAGTTTTCGCCTTGCAAGGTTTGTCTTTGCCATAAGGCATAATCAGCGAAACTGACTTCAAGCTGAGGCATTTTGGGTTTAAAACCCTGACAACGCGCTTGATAAAACAACGACAGTTCGTGCAAAAAGATGTCAGTCGACCAACCGTCAAAGGCAATGTGATGCCACAAAAACAGCAGATATTGGGCATTTTCAGTTTGGTAATGTTTAACCCTGATGCTCGGCTCACCGGTTAAATCAAACGGTTGGGCAATGTCAAATTGTAGCTGCTCAACCAACGCTTGATGTTGTAAAGGTGGGCACTCATCTAAGATGATCTCAATATCAAGCCGATGTTGATAATCGTTGCCCTGTGCGTTGGTTAGGTAAACGGTGGTTAAAATAGGGTGACGTTTAACGATGTCGTTTACGGCCTTCATTAAGGTATCTAGCTTAATGTTTTGGCCAAGCTCTACCACATGGGGAATGTGATAAGCGTCGGTGCCTTGTTCAAATCGTTCGATAAATAACAAACTTTCTTGGGCAAAAGACAACGGCGGATGTTGACTATCAAGTTGGTCAATCATTGCCATCGTTTGGCCAGATAAATGTGACGCCAGCCCTGCCACTGTGGGGTATTCGAACAATAAGCTCAAAGGAATGTCCATTTGCAGCCGACTACGGCAAGCCCCGGTGAGTTTAATGGCTTTGATGGAATCGCCACCTAATCGAAAAAAGTTATCTTCAATGCCAACTTGCTCAAGCCCCAGTACGGTTTGCCATATGTCGCATAATATCTGTTCAATTGCATTGGTCGGCGCTGCATATTCATTAAGACAGGTAAATTGCGGCTCGGGCAACGCGGCTTTGTCGAGCTTACCGTTGATAGTCAACGCAATGGAGTCGATGGCGGTAAATGTGCTCGGTATCATGTAATCGGGTAACACTGCGCACAGGCTTATTCGAAGTTCTGCTTGATTGATTTGGCAATCAGTCGCCATAACCAAATAAGCCGCGAGATATTTGCTGCCATCTTTTTGGCGGTTAATCACTACCGCTTGTTTAATTGCATCCATGGCGTGAAGACAATGTTCTATTTCGCCCAGTTCAATGCGATGGCCGCGAATTTTAACTTGAAAATCATTTCGTCCCACATACTGTATATTGCCATCGGCTAAGCAGCGCACCAAATCGCCAGTTTTGTATAAGCGGGTATAGCCTTTTTGGCGGTCGGCAAAGTTGGCGAATGGATTATTAACAAAACACTGCGCGGTTAACGCTTCACGATTCAAATATCCTCGGGCTAAACCCGCACCACCTATGTACAACTCGCCTTCTTCGCCAAAGGGCACGGCTTGCATGGTGTCGTTTAGCACATAAAAGCGCTTATTATTTAATGGGCTACCGATTGGCGCAAGCTGCGTTGTGGTTTCGTTGGCCGAATCATTAAAATGATAAGCGCTGGCAAAAACCACGGTTTCGGTTGGGCCATAAACATGCACCAAATTGATTTGTGGATAGTCGTTCAGGCACTTATTAATGCTTATTTGGTCGGCCAGTTCGCCACCAAACAGTACGTTTCGAACGCCAGTGCCCTTTAAAATATCATCTTCAATTAAGTGGTTAAACAAAGCGGTGGTGGTAAAAAAGGTGTCTATATTGTTAGCAGCCAAATAGCGGCCAAACCGGTGGGCGTCGAGTAAAACGGGCTTGTCGAGCAAATAAAGGGTAGCACCGTTGGTAAGGCAGTACATTGCGTCGAAAATGAACCCGTCAAATGAATACGGCGACAGGCTAGCAATTTTACAGACTTGGTTTTGTTGGCCTAATTCGGCGGTGTTGATATATCGGTTGTTGTAGACAAAAGACACCACCGCCTGATGTTCAACCATTACACCTTTGGGTTTTCCGGTGGTGCCAGAGGTGTAAATGACGTACGCCAAATCGGTTGGATTGTTGGTGGCTTTTGGCTTGATTTGTTGATGGTTTTGATTGCACTGGTCGTAAAAAGCATCAAGGTTTAGCTGCTTGATATGGCTTGGAATGCGTTCAATATATTCAGTTGTTGTTATAACCAATGGGGCTTGTGCATCGGCCAGAATATATTCACAACGCTCGCGTGGATACTCTGGCGACAACGGCACATAAGCTGCCCCAGCTTTAAGCACGGCCAAAATACTAATTAGCATGTTAAGACTTCTGTCGAGATACAAAGCTACCAGCGGATTGGTGTGCTTTGCCGGTCCTGTGAGTGCTGCGATTTCGCTTTGGATCAACACCGCCAAATTGTCGGCTTTTTGGTTGAGTTGCGCATAGGTTAACTGGTCTTGTTCAAAGACTACCGCAACTACATCTGGCGTTTTTTCAGCTTGTTGTTCAATCAGTTGATGCAGAGTTATGTCTTGTGGAAAATCACTGTCGGTGTTATTCAATGAATCAATAGACAGGTCAGTGGTTTTAATCGGTGGTTGTTCAATCAATTCAGATGGTGTGGACATTTACTACCCCTACAAACGACTTTAGCAAGATTTATGGTTTAATATTTGGCACGATTAAGGTGTAGTCCAACAAGGACCCTTAAACGATTTAAATAAAATAGAATAAATCCAGTCTATGCGGTTTTTAAGTCGAGTCAAACTGTCGCCAAATGACATTTTAATCACAAAAATATCGCGTTTTTATTTAGATATCAACAAGTTAAAAGGTGAAGGGGATGATATAAAAGTATTATCTGTATGCATTGTGACAGTTAATGCATGCAGAGTATAAAAATAAGTATGAGCGCATATAACGGTAAAAGCCGCAAAAATACAACTTTACCTATTTATGCCAAAACCGCATTGCTAACTTTTATTTCCAATTAAGTTTACTGACTGCCATTTGAGTAATATTCCTGCTCAGGAATACATAGGAATATGCAGCAATATAAGCAAGTTAGTCGTGAATTTATGAATTGGTAGGAAGGTTATGAATATTGAACATACACAGATAACTAATTTGGTTTGCAGATGGGTTTGGTGACTGATAAAAGTTTTTAGGTGTTCAAGCAGCTATGCCCAAAAGAGCGATGTGGTTTGAAGTTTATAACCAGATGTTTAAACCAAAGTCAGCAAAAACTGTGAACCTAAATACAACAGTCCAGCATACAGGCCAGTCAGCGCAATGGTTTCTATCATACAATTCATGTTGTCGTTAACTAATGCTTTCATTTTGTAACCCCTACGTTGTTGGCTGTTTGTTTGTGGTAACGCTTTACTTGAGTGTTATATTAGCTTTTAGGGGAGTAACAGATTCTATAAAAACTGACAAAAACTCGTACTTTTACGACAAAACGGCTGAAATGAGGGGTTTTCGTTCGGTTTGGGGATCATTTTTCAATCATCACAGCGCTTATACCAAATTTGTGCTTTCACTCTATTTTACTCAGCTCACTTTCAATCTGTTCAATACTCGGCAAACTTGATTTGAGGTTTTCGGCCAAACCTGATTGAGCCGCTGGCAAAGTTGCCGAAAAATTATTGATTGCCTTACCTTCACGCTGCCAAAGCCCGCTGTCAATTTGGTGGGTTAAGACATTTCGGCTCCAACCATGTTCTATGGTATTTTTGACGTAAAAGCTCGCTTCGAGCAAGGTTTTGCACTGACTGATGATCTTAAGATTATGGCCCCACGGAATTTGGGACAATTGGGCAACAAGCTGTTGCCCAATTGTCCCTTCTTTAGACCAGTAACAAAACCACTGACGTATGTATTTAATATTACGCTCAGAAAACCCTTTCATAGATGGAAATTCAACCATCAAATCTTTACTTAGCTGTTTTAAGAAACCGCCGCCCCATGTGCTTTCTTGCTGGCGCTTAACAATATCAGCGCCCAATTGCCAATACAGCGTCAATAAGGTTGAATTAACCTGAACAGCCGCTTTAATCTGTGTCTGTAAAACCTGTTGTTTGAGGCTCTTTAGCCAGCTTTTATAGTCATCGTTTTGACTCAGGCCGGCAATGGTCGAGGTTTTCTCATTTGAATTTTTCATATTTTTTTGAGTCATACCAAAGCTATTAATTAACTGATCTAATTTTGCCGATGTGTCGGACCACTTGAAAAAATCAACAGTAGCAAGGCATTAATCGCCGTCACTAGTCACTCTAATGACAAGATTAATAACGCCGCTAATGTTTATTTTAACCAGCAAAATGATCAGTTAATTAATGGATTTGGTAT
>CALKGI010000301.1 GCA_938085045.1 uncultured Alteromonadaceae bacterium | reverse complement strand
GGTTTTTTAAAAATCCCAGTTAATACGGTTTTACCTTTATGGCTGACTTCTTGAACTTGAGAGACGTTGAGTGAGACGACTTTCATATGGTTTCCAGTGGTTGATAGCATTGTGTTGAGATAGGTAATCTAAGTGAATTGGTGGTAAATAACAATGGTATTATGAATCGACTTTTGCTTGATATCTTAAAGGCCCTATGAGATTGTTTCATTGTAATCGTTATGAGAAAAGCAGCCAAAAAGTAAGGAAGAAAATGCCAGCAACTAAGCAAGATCATTACATCAGTGAACAAGAATATTTAGCTGGCGAAAAGATCAGCGAATTAAAACACGAATACGTAGCTGGTGAAGTATTTGCCATGGCCGGGGCAAAAATGAACCATGAACGTATTGCCGGTAACATTTATAGAAAGTTCGGCGACCACCTAGAAAACACTCCTTGTGAGCCTTTTGGTTCAGATATGCAAGTGCGAACGCCTAGTGGCAGCTATCGTTATCCAGATTCCATGGTGGTTTGTGACAGTCAGTCAGATAACGATACTTTTACCGAAACCCCCATTATATTGGTTGAAGTCATTTCTCATTCTACCCGTAAAACAGATGAGCAAACCAAACGCCTCGAATACATGAATATACCAAGCTTGTTAGAATACGTCATTATTGAGCAGGACTATGTCGATATTTGTGTGTTTCGTAAAAATCAGCATTGGCAGCCAACGCACTACTTTTTAGGCGATGAGGTTGTTTTCGAATCGATTGAATTAACCTTGCCCGTTGCCACTATTTACCAGCGTGTAGTTAACAGCGACATGACAGCTTGGCTTGAGAAGCAACAAGACTAGCGGAAATAGTGCTAACTCACCTGCAAAATCTACAGCAGTAGCTCAATACCAATATTCGCTTTTACACCAAAGAAAACTTAGTGGAATTATCAGAACAAACAGCATTAAATGAAGCACAATTAAATCAACTAACCAACGCGGTAAACCTACTCGACTGTGCCAGCTCAATGTTTGCGCCACACGAAAGGTTAAAAAGTTCACGGCATCGTTTAGTGAATGAAATTCGTCGCAAGTATCGGTTGGAAATATAAGAAAGAAACACCGGTAACTAAATACAGTGAATACATAAGTGAGTAAGACAAATAAGCGTTGGATCTCCTTTCCCCACCCTATTCACTCACCTTCCCATTTATGCAACTCTTCAGAATAGCCATCTATACCCCTGTCTAGACGGTCAAGTTTATTTTGTGACCGCGTTTCATTCCGCTTTACCCATTCACGCACACGCCCGAAAATAAACGCTGTAAAAATTAATTTACACATAAATCCCAAAACATCAACAATACGTTTATTTTTACGACAAAGAAAATTAATTTTATATAGATAAAAATCAATAACTTAAAATAAATAGTAGTATAAATACGTCAATTTGATGATTAATTGCGCTGATCATATTGCGTGCAATGTAAATAATATGCTACCTTATTAAAACAATTCATTGCGTACAATAAATTGTTGAGTCAACGGTATTATGAGTCCGACGACAAAAAGGCAGGTTTATGCACTTTTGTGAATAAACCACATCATATTAGTCATGAATGAAGGCATGGCTAATTCACTGAGGTACCACTCTCTAACAAAATATAATAAGGTACAACTAGAATGAAACTGAATAAATTATTTACCGCAGTCTGTGTTATGGCTTTAATGGGTTCAACCCAAGCAGCGCCCTCTTTACAAGGCAGCCCGCAGCCACAACTAGACATCAATACCAGTTCTGCACACCAACAACATCACCATGGTGTTGAAAGTGCAAAGGCAAAAACTGAAGATGACCGTTCGCCAGTAGCACAAAGTGTTTACCAGCCAACAGCCAAATCTTCACTTAAAACCAGTGCTGCTGCGGTTGCGTGTGACCTCAATGCGTTGACAACTTCAAATACCAACACCTTAATCACTGAACTCAAATCACAGGGTACCACCTGTATTAACGAGCTATTCAGCGCTCCTGCTAGTACTCAACAAGCGGTTTATACATCAGCTAAATTAATCGCGGTCGCCAATCATGTCAGTGGTTTATCTAACAACTACGCCGGTGGTGGTGACGACGATATTCAAGCATTATTCTTGTTCATTCGAGCGGGTTACTACGTTGAGTTTTACAATGACAACGTTACTTTCTCGTCGTCAGTGACCCCTGCGGTTAAAACTGCGATTGATGCATTTGTTAACAACAGCCATTTTTATGATGACAACGATGCTCACGGTAAAACCCTTAGCGAAGTCATGATCACCATGGATAGCTCTGAGCAACAAGATGTGTATTTGCCAGTCGCCAAAGAATGGCTGAGCCGCTGGAACACCAGTTATGCCAGCAAATGGTATATGCGCAGCGCCGTAAATAACGCTTTCACGCTTATTTATCGTGGCCAATGGAACACCAACTTTGTTGCCGCCGTTGCCACCGACACCACTTTAGTTACCCGTCTCAGAGATTTCGCCCTGAGCAGCTGGATGGTCGGTCATGACGCTGAATTTATGGCCTCTAACGCCGCCCGTGAATTGGGTCGTTTAAAAACTTATTCAGGCACTGCGATTCAACCCAATGTTGATGCCGCTTTGAACACCATTTTCAGCACCTATGAAATGTATGGCAACGGTGACGCCATTTGGTTAGGCGCTGCCGATACTGCCACTTATAATGGCGACTGTAACACTTATAATATCTGTAACTTCAAAACCCAACTTGAAGGTTTGGTACTCGGCCAGGTTCACGTTTGTAGCCCGACCATCAAAATTCGCTCTCAAGACTTAACCTCTGTTCAGCAAACCTCTGCTTGTTCGACCATGGGCACCGAAGAAACTTACTTCCACAACAAGTTGCAAACGGGTAATACGCCAGTAGCCGACGACAACAACAGTCAGTTGCAAATCAACATTTTTAACAGCTCCGACGATTACAAAAAATATGCAGGTGTTATCTTCGGCATAGGCACCAACAATGGTGGTATGTACCTTGAGGGTGACCCATCGGTTGTCGGCAACGTACCAAACTTTGTTGCGTACGAAGCCACTTACGCCAACGCAGACCACTACATTTGGAACCTTGAACACGAATACGTTCATTACCTCGACGGTCGATTTGATTTAAAAGGTGACTTCAACGCACCTACTGAAACGATTGTTTGGTGGAGTGAAGGTGTTGCAGAATACATTGCTAACCAAGACAACAACCAAGCGGCAATCGACACAGTTAACGATGGTTCGACTTATCAGTTAGGCGAAGTATTTGCCACCACCTATGACGGTTTCGACCAAGACAGAATCTATCGCTGGGGTTATTTGGCAGTACGTTTCATGTTTGAACGTCATCAAAGTGAAGTGAATGCCATGTTGGCCTCTACCCGTACAGGTAATTGGGCGGCATACAAGTCACGCATCGATAGTTGGGCAAGTGCTTATGGCAGCGAATTCACTACATGGACACAATCATTGGGCGGCACTACAACCAATAATGCACCAGTAGCCAATGCTAACGGTCCTTACTCAGGTCAAACTAATACAGCAATTTCGTTCAGCAGTAACGGTTCAACTGATTCTGACGGAACAGTACAGGGCCATAGCTGGAGCTTTAGCGATGGTGGCAGCAGCAGCCTAGCTAACCCAACGCATACCTTCACATCTGCTGGTAACTATACGGCTACTTTGACTGTAACTGACGACAAAAACTTGGCATCAGCGCCTGTTACTGTTGCAGTAACAGTTAGCGATGCACCTACTGGTAACGTCTTAAGCAATGGTCAATCGGTTAGTATCTCTGGTGCTCAAAATTCAGAAACTAACTACACCTTGGCAGTTCCCGCAGGTGCAAGCGACTTGAACTTCGTTATCACTGGTGGAACAGGTGATGCTGATTTGTATGTTCGACATGGCGCAGCACCAACCACAAGCACCTACGACTGTCGCCCATGGAAAGGTGGCAACGAAGAAACATGTACTATTGCTAACGTTCAATCTGGCACTTATCACGTTATGGTTAGAGCGTACAACACCTACAGCAATGTTAGCTTAACAGGTAGCTTCACCGGTTCTGCTGGCGGCAATGTACCAGATGCATGTGCAACTCAAGGTAGCATCTCTGGCGGCCAATTGGTTGCTGGTGAAGCGGCATGTCTTGCAAACCAAGATCCAATTTGGTTGAGCATTGGCGATGTTAGCGGCCACAGCTCTATTGCAATTTCGACTGGCAATGGTACTGGCGACATTAACGTTGAGTATAAAAACGGCGGCTGGCCTAGTGCGTCAAGTAACGAAGGCAGTTCTGCCAACTCAGGCAATGGCGAGTGTATTTACTTGACCAACACTGGCACCGATTACTGGGGTTACTTCAAAATATCTGGTAGCGCCGATGGTGCATCAATAGTGGTTGATTTTGATACCGCAGGTTGTCGTTAATGACTTGATTGGTTTTCAATCTATATAAAAAGGCAGCCTTCGGGCTGCCTTTGTCGTTTATACCAAACTTAAACGACTGCTCTTTAATTGCGTCGATAAACCCACGTTATGCAAGAAATATTTGTTGATGGATTTAACCTCTGCTCAAAATCAGACCTAAGCGTCACATTATGTTGTTTTGTTAATTCCTTTCACCCAGCCTCAAGGTTATACTATTGCCCATTATTCGTGACCCACACGACACGCTACCTAAAGAGTAATCATGACCAATAATATCGGCAGAAACGATCCTTGCCCTTGCGGCAGTGGCAAAAAATACAAAAAATGTTGTTTGAATGAATTAAGGGTGGTTAGTTCAAGCCAAATTCAAGACATACGCAACACCGAAAACAAGTTAATGACCAAAATCGACCAGTTTTGTGAGCAGTCTTTTAATAGCCAATTGCTCGACGATGCCTGGGGTTGTTTTGTTGGTTGGACCGAGGTAGACGGCGGTGACGACCCGACTGTTTTACCTGAATCTGGCCACATGTTTAACGTTTGGCGTCAATTCCATTGGAACCCTGCTGAATTTGCAATGGAAGAAATTGCAGACGATGCCCCCAGCGATATCTTAGCCACGCTTTACCAGCAAAAACGACCGATTGGTCTGGACGACCGGGATTTTATTCTCGCCGCCATGTCAGCACCCTATTGCTTTTATCAGGTGCTCAGCGTAGTTGAAGGCAAGTCGATGGTACTGAAAAATTTGTTTACCGACGAACAAACTGAAGTCGTCGAACTTCGCGCAGCAAGGCCAGAACATGTCAATGATATGCTCTTTACGACAGTCGTTAACTACAAAGACACCAACTTCATGCTAGGCACAGGCTGTTATGTCTTTAATGAAAGTTCAATTGAAGAGATACTCGATTTTAAACAAAGAGTGGCTGACAATGTCGAGCAATGGAGCAATCACTTAGTTGACGAATACGAACCAGAATTATTAGAAATGTATTGGAGCTTTCGCGAAGAGCTGTTTAATCCGGGTAAATCTGAAGTGACCACAAACACCAGCGGTCCAGTTGATTTAAGTCTGGTTACAGGTTCCATGGGTAAACAGAGCAATGGCGACAATGACAGAACAAGCGGTGCAGATGAGGTCCCCAACTTTACCGTAATGCCAGAATTTGCCAACGACCCACAAGTCATTGCTTTGATGGATCAGATACAACTCAAACACTGGCAAGACTGGGTAGATATTGCTGTACCCGCGCTTGATAACAAGATACCTCGTACTGTGGCAAAAACCGCCGAAGGCCGCAACAAACTCGAAGATTTACTGGCGACCTTTGAATTTAGTAATCCCAAACATCAGCAGTGGCTATATAAAGAGTTGGGGTTGAATTTGCCGGGTGAATAAATCCAAAAGGGCAAAAAAGGGCAACGTAGGGGCCATGCCCCTGTGCTTGCCCGTACATGGCTTTATCGCATAATTCAATAGATTACGCGAAGATGGGGCAATCACGGGGGATTGCCCCTACGATTGCCAAATTCGATTAAATCTACAGCCT
>CALKGI010000300.1 GCA_938085045.1 uncultured Alteromonadaceae bacterium | reverse complement strand
CCACCACCACCGCCCGGAGGTGGTGGTGGCGGCTCAGGTTCGGTCACAGGCGAAAATCGAACGATTGACGTACTGTCCCAATCGGCCATTTGAGCACCAAAAGACACATTATAAAACAAACTGCCGCTAACCCAACCGTAGCCGGCAGACCCACCAAAAGAAGTCGAAGCTGTTTTGTCGCTGCGATAGCGTTCATCGGGGTTGCGCACACCGGCCAATAGCGAATTATCTTGAGAGTCGTTATAACTGAAAGAAAACGACCATTTATCAAGGTAATAATTAACACTAGCGCCCCAAGTTTTTAAATCACTGTCGGCAGTAAAAATATCTTCAAAGGTCAATTCATCAGACCATTTGTTATAACCTAAATCTACGCTCCACTGTTCATTCAAATCCAAAGACAATGACAACGAGGGCCCCACAGGTTTAAGCGTCACTGCCTCATCAAAAAAGCTGGTGTGTTGCTTAAGTTGGCCATAACTAAGATTAAAACTGTCGGCTGAACTTACACTGCTAAACCCCAACAGAACCAATGCTACCGAACTGGCTATTCGAGAATAAGAGGGTAAAAAACGCGTTTGGTGAGTGCTCACAATACATCCTTAGTGAAAAAATCCACGTAAAATCAGTCTTGTTTTATCTTAACGCTTGTTGCGGGTAAATGTGAGGGGTTAGGGGAAAAAAGATGCGGGTGGTCCGACATTTCGGATAAATCTCCCCCCTACGGTGAATTTGTCGTAGGCGGGTGATTCATCCCCGCTTTTTGTGTTTATTTTCAAGGATTGCGATAAGAATACACAAGGATTGTCGTTGGAGCGATTCACACGCATGGGCAATGTCCACCGACGAAATCAATACCACGTCACCCCTTCAACCGCCGCAACACCTTCTCTTTAGTATTTCGAAGATACTCATCACCAGCACAATTCTTTTCAGCCAACAACAAAACATCTAGTGCCAACTCGGCTTCCCCTTGCTTCAAATAAGTCTCAGCTTGGGTATGATAAATTACTGAATTCCGACTCTGATTATCTATCTCCTGCTGCCGCACAGCGATTGCTTGTTCAACTTTGCCGGATTGCTCCAAAGCATTGGCTTTAATAACCAAAGTAAAGTCGTCACCAGTTCCATTTTGTTCTGCCAAACCCAACACAACCAAAGCCTCTTTAGCATTATTTTTCGCCAAATAAGCCTGCGCTTGATCATTGTAAAATGTTGGATTATCCGTACCTCTATCAATCTGCTGCTGGCGTAAAACCATTGCCGCTTTAATATCACCAAATTGCTCCAGGATATGAGTTTTAATATTTAGCGTATGGTTATTACTGACACCTTTTTTTTCTGCCAATTTTAATATATCCAATGCTAATTCAGGTTTATTTTGCGCCATTAACGCTTTTGCTTGATCAACGTAAAGTGCCGGATTATTAGTTCCAGCAATAATTTGTTGCTGCCGTAATCCAAACGCACTTTCACCATCACCAGTAGCTTTCAGGCAATCAGCTTGTACAGCCCGTACAAAGCCATTAATCCCTACAGGTGAAGGGGCGCTTTGTTCATATAAAGCCAATTCAGTTAAAAACTGACCAGACAAATTTTGTTTTAAACAAGCTTTACCATAGTTTGACCAGTATTCAGGCCTTTCAGGTAACAGTTCCGTGGCTTTTCTAAAGTTATCCAGTACCCGCCTATCTTGCCAGCCTTTTTCATTTTTCCAAATGGTAGCCAAGAAGCGATATAGCATCGGTTCTTGAGGTTTCAATAGAATCAAGAACTCCAACAATGCGCGCTGTTGTGATGATGGTGCTTCAATTTGAAACAAATGTTGATAAAGCGCGAAAACACGCTTAAAAACCGATTCACCATCAGCTCCCAGCATTCCGACAGCAACTTCATTTAATCGTTCAAAATCTCCCGCCGCTATCACATGAAACAACGCTTCATTAGTTCGATTAATATTCTGCATCGACACCCGCTTGCGTCCTTTCACCGAGTCAATCCAGCAATTTGAAATAGCTCGCTGTTTATCTAACAGCGCTTGCGATACATCCCCTCCCGGCCGAACCTCTCGATATTCAGCATCTTCCAACGGATAACCTTGCTGTTGCCGTAGCCACCCAGCAATAAATCCATGCAAGTAATACTTACTCTCATCCCCATTGGTCGACAATAAACAACGCAGATTCAAACCATTCCAAGCATCTTGCAGCTTCAATTGTTGCTCCAACAATTCAACGTGGTCACTAGGCACAGGCACACGGTATAAAGCCAAACAAGAAAACAGTTTTTGTTCACTCTCGTTTAGCACGTTGTTGTATAAGTCATTCAGCAAAAAATCTTCAAGCTCTTGTTCAAAAACTTCCAATCGCCGTCTTAAAACCTCATACGGCGTTTCATCCAACCCTTTTGCAACCTCAATCAATAAATGAGTTGCCTGCGGGTGCGCTTGATGTCCTTGTCCACCACCCAGCCACTGGTACATACTTTTGATTTGGTTACCTTTATATTCCCAAGGTTCTTTGCCATCAGGAGTGCCCGCCAACAAATACTCTTTCAACGTATTCCTGTCTAACCCGGGCATTTCCAATGATTCACTGTCGACAACCAACCCTCTTACAGGCCGTTCACGAAGCTCATAAATCCAAAACCACTCAGGCAATATTTCACGTAAAGCCACCAGCAGTTTACGTAATTCAATATCAATAAAGCTGTTGTTATCGAATAACTGATGGGCATTCTCAAGCCATATACAATAAGCCCTGTCATCACGACGATATTCTTGGAGCGTTGCTTTAATTTCTTCAATTGTGCCAGTTGGTACGCTGATATTTTCTCGTTTGTCTCCCAATAGTCTCGCCAACTGTTGATACAACCAACCGACATTAGTGGTGCCATTCACCGGTAGCCGCACCATTTCTTTATCAGACAGCGGTGCACGGTGGCTCAACTCATCAATAAACACGGATTTGCCATTGCCTCGCATTCCATACACGACCAGACAGTTATTCTCGTTTAGGTGTTTTTCTGCTTGAGTAAGTAGTTTATCGCGGCCAAACAACTTTTGTTTTGTGACGTGTCTTTGGGGTTGGTTTGTTGGTGCTGAATTATTTTGAGGTGCTTCTTCGACAGGCTCGGGTTTTATGATTAATTCTGGTGGGAGTTTTAACGGCCAAATAGCATCGGGGGCATGATTTGGGTCTACCGCAATCATCCAATTTTTGTGTTTAGGTGAGTAAGTATAGAGATACACATTGCCTTCACCTGAACTGAAATCAAGCTGGGTTATATTAATGCCAAATTCTTCTTGCCCATGTGCCCCTATCGCACCAGCCCCAATGGTTGTCAGGTTGGTGCTTTCGGTCACCCAAGCATCATGAGTATGACCGTGAAGAAAGAAGTTAAAATCACGAGCCAACATTTTTGTAGCAATGCCTCGTTCAGCTTGTGCTAGCCAGTCAACAGGGTGATGCATCAAACCAATTTTCAAATGCGGTTTATTCAACAACGCCTCAGCTTTAGCAAATTGCCATTCACCGGCCAACCATAATCGGCGATCATCAGTATCATCTGCACATGACCAAGCTGAATTAAAACCCGCAATACCAACAGAAATGCCATTCACTTCGAGCTGGTGCGTATAAAAACAACGACCATCTTTATCATGCTGATGCTTGGCGTAACGTTCAATGAATTCGCTATACGGCCCCAAACGGCCCATAGAATCACGGGTCACCTTTTTAAAACCAGCAAAATCTTTGTTGATACCTTCTATGTGTTTTTCTGAGTCTGCTGCCAGTTGATTCGATTGCGCTTGAGCGTGTGAGTTTATCTCATCGCGATTCACATCATGATTGCCTGGCACCAAGAACAACCGCTCTTTTGCCAAAGGCTCATTGTCGCCACACAACGCCAACACGTCATCGAAGAAAACCTCAGCCAATCGATATTGCCCTTCCATAGCCCCTTCTTTTATTTCACCAAAAGCAATATCGCCGGTGCAAGTAACAAAATCAGGCTTTAACGAAGAATCTTTATCAAATCTTTTTTGTAGAAATGCCAGCAAAGCTTCTCGGGCTGGGTTAGCACGCCATTCGGTGGAAGGTTGAAAATGGATATCAGACAGATGTAACCAAGTGACTTTACTCATGCGCTTTCCCTGTTGTTATTTTTGGGTTTAGGATAAAAGTATAGGACAAGATACTAAAAAGGCATGGAGATAAAACAAGAGGAAGTTAAATAAAGAAGCGGACAATCGAAACTATGCAGTAGTATATTCGATTGTCCGCCCAGAGCTGATGTGGGGGCTCGCCCACATCAAAATAGCGTTGTTATTATACCTCGCCGTCGTCATTGATTTCTTGTACACACTGACGAATGGCACTTTTGGTCGCACGGCGGGCTTGTTTGGCTGCACCAAACTCTTCAATGGTGACTGAACCATCTTCGTCGGCATCCATGTGGTTGAAGCCATTGGTCGCTTTGTTAAGGCCTGCCGCTTCAAGTTCAGTCAAATCTACTGAACCGTCACCTGAGGTATCAACTTCGGCAAAACGGGCTTCGGCTGATTTGAAGCTGTCGGCTGTTGGTATTACAAGCCCTTCGTTACCAGCTTCAGCGGCAAGGTCGGTTACGCAAGCAATGATGTCGTCGGCAATGGCCGACAAATCTACCGCGTTGCCGTGACGGTTACGTTGCATTTCATCAGCTGACAATACGCCGTCCTCGTCAGTGTCTTTTCTTTCCAGCATCTTTGCAGCCCTTGCAACAGTAGGGTCAGTCATTTCGACCAATGACAAAGCGCCATCTTCGTTTACATCTAATCTGGCAAAGGCTTTGGCTAAACGGTCGCCGCCTTTACGCCCTTCACCTTGGTGAGGACCGCCTTTACCACCGCGATCTGCTGCCGCGACTTGTGGAATTGACAATGCAACTGTTGTTGCGATTAACCCGGTTAATACTGCTACATTTAATCGTTTGGTGATCTTGGTCATTGCTAGCTCCTGAGTGCTTTATTTTTTTACTGTTTATTTGAATTTGGGAAAAACGGACAATTGCGAGTATCCAAGTCGTAAGTCAATTGTCCGTTTTAAGGGCTGATGTGTTTAATATAAGTTGAAGCGCGTGTTTGTTACTAATTTGGCTTTAAACTTCGCCGTCATCATTGAGTTCATGAACACACTGGCGAATGGCGCCTTTGGTCGCACGACGAGATTTGTGCGCTGCACCAAACTCTTCAGCAGTAACAGAACCGTCTTCGTCAGCATCCATTCGGCCAAAAGCGTTAGTGGCTTTGGTAAGACCGGCGGCCTGTAACTCGGCCAAATCAAGTGAACCATCACCAGAGGTATCTACCTCCGCAAAACGCTCTGCTGCTGATTTAAAACTGTCTGCTGCTGGTACCACAATATCGGCATTTTCAGCAGCAAGGTCTGTTACGCAAGTCACAATCTCATCAGCAATTGCCGACAAATCTACGGCGTTACCATGACGGTTACGCTGCATTTCTTCGAGTGACAATACGCCATCTTCGTCAGCATCTTTTCTGGCCAGTGTTTTTTCAGCTTTGGCAGCTGTTGGGTCGGTCAATTCAGTAAGAGACAAAGCACCGTCTTCGTTTACATCTAAACGGGCAAACATTTTGGCCAAACGAGCTTCCCCATTGCCACCTTTAGGACCACCATGATGACCGCCACCTCTAGGGCCTCGGTCAGCGCTATCTTCAGCCATTGCTTGAGGTACAGACAATACAGCAGTTGTTGCGACCAAACCGGCCAATACAGCGATATTTAAACGTTTAGTGAACTTTGTCATTGTTAGCTCCTGAATGCTTTGTCTCTTACTTCAAAAGAATCTAATAAGAGTTTTGAATAGGTTTATGTTGCTTTCAAATAATAAAACGCAGCACCACAGGTTTGGTTGACATGTTTTTGAAAAATTTTTTGGGTGTTTGCTAAAAAAGGCAAAAAATAGCAATTAATTCAACCACTTGAATTCACAGAGGATTTTAGAAAAAGATGTAACTTAAAGGTTTTGTAGAAGAATAGGTGAGGTTTTTTATATTTTTCTTTTAAGAATATTCCGTATCCGAGCCTTAACAGAAGCCGCCTCATCACGCATAGCCAACGCAAAAAACTCATCGACCTCAGGTTTATACTCAGGATATTGCTGCTGTAACAGATGAAATCCGTTATAAGCCCATGCTCGAACAAACTTATTGTCGTCAGTCAAACAGCGCCGAAGAAAATGTTCAACTATTTCTTTAACCGCCAAGTCAATCGGCAAAACATTTATGGTTTGTAAAAGATGCAGGCGAGCAGACCAATGTTTTAGCTGTGGCAGTTGCTTATATAAGCAGACAATCTGGTTGGCGTTTATTTTAGATGAACCAAAATTCTTATTTGAGCCAACGCCTTTTCCTTCTAAGTGCCTCTTGAATAACCAAGTGGCACCGCTTTGCAGCGTTTCGTCGTTTAGACACAAGAGTAAATCATCTATTAACGACAGCTCATGCGCAAACCCACTATATATAGCGTCAATGTCGTCGCTGCTTTTACCATCCCAACCATTAATGGCTTGTTTAAGCGTCTGACTCATTTACTTCACCCAATATTTTGTCGCAAATATAGTTGCCAATAGGGATAGCCGCGGTAGCCGCTGGCGAAGGAGCATTACACACATGCAAGCTCCGTGGGCTTTGGGCAAACAAAAAATCATGAATAAGGCTGCCATCTTTGAGCACCGCCTGTGCTCTTACACCTGCCGGATAAGGCTGTAAATCGGCCACTTCGAGTTGCGGACAGTATTTGTTGACCTGCTTGAGGTAACCCGGTTTCCACCAAGAATTCTTAGTCTCGCGCAATCCAGTGCCCAAATTACCCCACATCACTTTCCAAAACCCTTTAAACATCAGCATTTGCCAAGTATCACGAGGGCTAAAATTATATTTGCCATAACCTTCACGCTTCCAACCTTGCACTGCATTGGGGCCTACGGTAACCGAGCCGTCAATCATGCGGGTTAAATGAATGCCTAAAAATGGTAAATCTGGGTCGGGGATGGGGTAAATCAAATGATTAACGATATCGTTGTGTTGCTTGGGCAAGCGGTAATACTCGCCTCTAAAAGGCACTATTTGAAAATCGGTTTTTATGCCCATCATAGTGGTCAGTCTATCGGCCATCAAACCGCTGCAACTAACCAAAAAGCGCCCATTGATAGAAACCTCTTTACCTTCCTCAATAATTTTCAGCACTACCCGGTCGTGTTTTTCCTCAATGCCAATGACATCGGTTTTGAGTCTGGGTTCGCCACCAGCTTCAACAAATTTTTCGGCCATTGCGCAGGTGATTTGACGATAGTTAACAATGCCGGTTTTCTTAACTAAAATCGCACCAAGCCCTTTAATGTTGGGTTCTTTTTCGAGTAATTGCGCTTGATCGAGCACTTGCGCCTTAATGCCGTTTTTCTCGCAGCGATGAAACAAATCCTTCATTCGTTGCATTTCGGCCTCAGTGGTGGCCACCAGCAATTTGCCACACTGCTCATATTCGATATTATTTTCACGACAAAATGCCATCGTAGCCTCAGCACCCTCTTTACAAAAGCGGGCCTTTAAACTGCCCGGAGCATAATAGACACCGGCGTGGATCACCCCACTATTATGACCCGTTTGATGTTTGGCAAAAACATCTTCCTTTTCGAGTAACATGACCTTTTTATCAGGGCAACGGCGTTGCAACTGCCAAGCGGTTGACATACCCACAATGCCACCACCAATAACTATATAATCGAATATCATCACCATTGTCCCTATACAAGTGCAACTAATCAACTGTTGATTTTACACCAGCGCGTGCTGTTTTAAAACGAACTTAGTCACGCACCAATCAGATAATTTCGTCAACAAATAGAGGGTTTTATGAACCTAAACTGACTGAATATAACCAGTTGTCTCTTCAAACCTGTCATTCATCGCAAAAGTGACAGAAATCGCGTTTGAAACGCGTTAGCCGGGAACTTTTTTCAGACTATACCTGTCTTATATCTAGCATATGCGGTGAATGGTTATTCAGTTGCGACGAAACGTCTTTAAATGTTTTCGACAGGACCGCGGTTTGATGACTACACTTATAATAAACAGGAATAGACAAAGACTCGGCGGCGGATAAAACCGTAGAGCTATCGGGTCAACAATTTTCCTGAATAAAATTAATACATTAGCACTTGTTTTCTATTTTCTTCTTACGGACACTGTATACCAATGATGGGATTTCGCGACCTTGTTTAACACCTCAAGTCAGCGTGGAAGGAATTGAAGCGTATATTTAGTGAAGGTTTGATTATGCAAAGACAACTATGTTGTTTCATTTCGCTGTTTCTATTTTTGGCTAGTGCACTTGCCGCCCCATCGGCAACTGAACAATCCAAATCTCCTGTGGTATCTGCCAAACCATTAACCTCCACCGTCAGCCCAAAAAGCAAAGCGCAAAGAATAAAAGTTCAACGTGATATTCAAAGCTATCAACGAGCCATTAGCGAGCTAGAATCTGAAGAAGGCGTTTATGGCGCACAACTAGCAGAAAAACTGTCAAGCCTAGGCGCTGCACTACAGTTTAATGACGAACACGACAAGGCCATCAAGGTCTTCAAACGAGCCATTCATTTAAACCGCATCAACGATGGCCTTTATACGACCACTCAAATGCCGTTGCTTGAGCAGCAAATCGCCAGCCATATGGCTTTAGGTCAATGGCAAGATGTCACTGACCGCTACCGTTATCTTGATTGGCTAAATACCCAAAATTATGGCAAAGATGACCCTCGCATGTTACCCGCCCTCAACCAATTGGGTAGATGGCATTTACGAGCTTACGGCATGCAATTGGGTAAAGACCGCGAAACCGTCACTAATCATTTAATTAAGGCCCACAAATATATCGAAAGGTCGATTGAGTTATTAGATGAAAACGGCCCACTTGATGAAGAACGATTAATTGACGAACTCAATGGCTTAACCCTAACCAATTACTTGTTTGCCACTTACCAACGCAGCGCAGCACAAAAACTTGGCACCCCCATGCCACAAGACCCAGAAGCCAGGCATTCGGCAATGATGATTGACCAATACATCAACCGCAGCTTTCGTGCCGGTAAAGATGCCATCAACCGCGTAATTAGAATCTACGCCAATTCTGATGTTGCACCACCGGGGTCGGTAGCCAAAGCCAAGGTAAAAATGGCCGATTGGTTATTTATGTTCAACAAGCGTCGCGCCGCCTTTGATTTATACCAAGAAGCCTACCACCTGATGACGGCACAAGAATCTGGCAACGAACAGTTAAAGGCCACTTTTGGTAACCCGGTGGCACTACCCAATCTCGATTTAATGGATACCAATAACTACACCAAAACAGAACAATCACAATATGACCCTGAAAATAACTATGTTTTGGCCTCGTTTGACGTGACACCTCAGGGCAAAGCCGCCAATATCGAAATTATAGAATCCAAACCGGTCGACAATATTTCGGCCCGCTCTCAGGTGAAAAAATCTTTGCGTATCGCTAAATTCAGGCCGCGTTTTGTCGGCGGCGAACCAGCACTGACCGAGAAAATGCAATTAAGGGTGTTGTCACGCTAATAACCAGTCTGATATAGACACTGGAACAAAAAGCGCAACAACCTAAATAAAGAGACACGACTATGATGAATAAATGGTTAAATCTAAGTGAATCAAATAAGCGTCTAACCGCTTTACCTATCATGGTGCTCGCCAGCGCCCTGACGTTAACAGGCTGTGAGTCTACTCAGCAATCACAAGGGCAATCTTCGCCCATGCCACCAACTTCATCACCATCAACGCCATCATCAACACCACCTTCACAACCTTCTTCGCCAACTGTTTCAGCGCCTGTACGCATACCTGACCCAACCTCAATGCCAAGTTCGAGCTCACCAGCCAGTAGCAGTAGTTCAAGCTCGTCACAACAAGGTCAGCAAAGCCAACAAGAGGGCAGTCAGCCTCAAAGTGAGAATGCAGAACAAGGCGGCGAAAGTGCTTCACAGCAGGGCGACAGTGAGAATCAAGGGGGCCAAAGTGAGCCGGGCGATGAGTCAGCCAGCGAACAAAGTGCCGCGAGTAGCCAATCTAGTGAGTTCGAAGACCAAACCCAAACTAACGAACAATCACAATCACAAAGTGACGAAATTGACTTCTCTGAAGAAGACCCCTCTAGCTCAAGCCAGAGTCAGTCTGAGCAGAGCCAAAGTGAACAAAGCCAAAGTCAGTCTGAGCAATCTGAACAGTCCCAGTCAGAGCAGTCCCAGTCTCAAAGCCAAAGCTCAAGCCAGTCAGGTGGCAGCTCAGCATCTACCGAGTCTGAGCAAATCGCCCAAATGGAAGAAGAGCTGAGCGAATCGATGAGTGATTATGACGGCATGATTTTACGCGAACGTGATTACATCGAAAATCGCGAAAACGAAAAAGGCAGTGAAGCCCAAGTTGCCGCCATCGACGAAGCCGAGTTATATGACGAAGCCAACGGCGAAGGCAATGGTCAGGCAGGCAATGCAAACAACCAACAATCTAACCCTCAGGTTCGCAACAGTACCTCAGGTCGTGGCGGTGAAGACTACAACATGCCCGCCACTGCGCGCAAAGGTGAATTCGAACATGGAAAAACCACATTTCCGCCACCGGCCAACTTGCCCAGCGGTCACGACGATGACGTAGTAGCCCGTCAAATACGTGAAGCGGCTATGGTTGAAGCCGATCCTAACCTCAGAGAAAAACTGTGGGCAGAATACCGTAAATATAAAAATCAAAGCGCGAAGGGGTAAAACTCATGCTTATTAATCACTTGTTTGCTCAAAAAAGAGCGTTAATTGTTTTATTAGTCACGACATGCAGCCTTACCCTTGCTGGCTGTTCTAGCACCACGGTTCGAACCACCGAAGTGGTGCCTATCATGCAACAAAGTGAAGAAATCGCTGAAGAACTGTTACTTGATGTAGGTATCGCGATATTCGACCCCGGCCACAAAGAGGCATTAGAGAGCACCGAAGAAGACGTGATAGTTTTCACTGAAGTGCGCAATGCCGAAGCCCGTTATTTTCCCAACTTGGTTAGCAATACCCTGCAAGGCACAGCATCATGGGGCGCAGTAAGAGTAGTGCCTAGCACAGACACCGCAGTAGATGTGCTGGTTCAGGGCAAAATTTTACACTCAGACGGCGAAACCCTGACACTCAACATGAGCGTATCAGATGCCACCGGTCGCCAGTGGTTTTCAAAAGAATACAACGCCGTGGCCAGTCGTTACGCTTACGACCCAAAACGCAAAACCCAAAACGATGCTTTTCAGAACATATACAACGAATTGGCCAATGACATGATGGCCTACAAGCAAAGCCTCACCAGAACGCAAATACTCAACACTCGTACAGTGTCTGAATTAAAATTCGCCAAAAACTTTGCCCCACAAACCTTTGAAAATCACCTTGGTAAAAACGAAAGCGGCCAATTGGTTGTTCAGCGTTTGCCTGCCGACAACGATCCGATGATGAATCGTATTCGCCAAATTCGTGAACGTGATTACCTGTTTATCGACACCATGCAAGAATATTACGGCACCTTCGCCAAAGAAATGGAAAAACCTTACTGGCGCTGGCGTCAAGAAAGCTATGACGAAGTCATGGCACTACGTAACCTTCAGCGCAGCGCTAACGAGCGTTTAGCTGTAGGTACTGCGGCACTAATTGCAGGCATATTTGCCGCGTCAAACTCTTCAAGCGCAGTCGCACGAACCACAGGTAGTGTTGCTATGGCAGGCGGCGGTTACGTAATCAAAAGCGGCCTAGACAAAGACAGCGAATCAAAGATTCATATTGAAGCTTTGCAAGAGCTTGGAGACTCGTTAGAAGCGAGCATTGAACCACAAATTATCGAACTAGAAGACCGAACAGTGACCTTGTCTGGCACAGTAGATAACCAATATCAGCAGTGGAAAGAGATCTTGCAACAGATTTACCAAATTGATACTGGTACTCAATCAAATCAATAACTTAAAACATTTTACAATAGACGTTTATCGGCTATATATTAGATGAAGGCATCAATTTAAGATGCTGTTATACACAACACCGTTAAACACAACGTAGTACAAATATAACACTTATGGGTGATCTGATGACCGACAAGGTTCTTACTATCAGCCACGCAGCAAACAAGCCCGGCACAATAACAAAAAGCGAAGTTTCAGCCGTAACGTTTCCAACAAGTCGTAACGCGGGTTTTCCCGTCAACCGCTCAGACAGAAACAGCACATCTCTAAAACTTTTCAGTGCCGCGTTGGGTTTCCAGCGTGTACAACTAGTGGCATTTCTTTTACTTGGCCTATTGCTGGCTGGGGTCGTTTTTTTGCTGCCCACTATGGTAGACCCAGCAAAAGTAGCAGACATCAGCGAAGCTCAAGCTGAGCCCGAAAAAATCATCGCCCCGCCTGATTCTCCTTGGAACGATGCGCAGTTAGCCAAACAGCGCCGCGAAGCGCAAGAAGTGTTATCTAGAATCCTCGATATTCAGGGCAAACTCGAAGATAAAAAAGTGCAATTATGGGCGGCCGCCCCCTTCGAACAAGCCATGCAAACCGCCGCCAGTGGTGACGAACAATACCGCCAACGCAATTTTACGCAGGCTCAAAACAATTATAAAAGCAGCTTAACCCAGTTTGAAACCATTCAAGCAAAAGTCGAAACGGTTTTTCAACAACAAATGAGCCAAGGCTTAAAAGCCCTAGATGACAACCAGCCAAAAGTCGCTTTAGAGAGTTATGACTTGGCCTTGTCATTAAAACCCGACAGCATAGAAGCCGACCAAGGTTATAGACGCGCAGAAGTACTAGAAGAAGTAATGGGGCTGGTTAAAAATGGCAAACACTTATTAAAAACTAAAAAGCTACAAGCGGCAAAAGAAGCCTTTGAACAAGCTTTGGCACTTGATAGCAAGTCAGCCCCTGCTCAGCAGCAACTGGCCACAACCAAACAAGCCATAACAGACGACAATTTCTCATCTGCCATGTCGCAAGGTTATGCCGCGCTAAACCAACAACAATACCCCAAAGCCATTAAATCATTTAGCGCAGCAGGTAAAATCAAACCAGCAGCCAAAGATGCCAAATCAGCGCTAGTGCAAGCCACCAACAAAGACATTCAGTCCAATATTGCAGCCTACCTTGTTAAAGCCGACTCGCTAGAAAAACAAGAGCAATGGCAGCAAGCCAATGATTTTTATGACAAAATGTTGGCACTCGATAGCAGTGTCATAAAAGCCCGAATTGGTGCTATTCGCACGCAAGCCCGCGCCAAGTTAGATAATCAATTAACAAATACATTAGGTGCCCCCAAACGATTAACCAGTCAGGCGGTTTATGTTCAGGCGCAAGACCTTTACCAAGAAGCAGTGAAAATTAAAAACCCAGGTAGTCGTTTGAATGGTCAAACCGCCCAATTGAACAAATTGCTCAATCAACTCACTCAGCCCATCGTTGTCAAATTTGAATCTAACAACCAAACCGATGTCACGCTGTACAAGTTTGGCAAATTAGGCAGCTTTAGTGCTAAAAGCATGGATTTAAAACCGGGTAAATACACCTTGATTGGCAGCCGCAAAGGCTATCGAGATGTACGCAGAGAATTCACCGTCATGCCGGGTGAATTAGATACCACCATAGTGGTCCAGTGCGTCGAAAAAATCACCAATGGATGAGGTCGCTTATGAATACATCAAACACCCCTCAGCAAGATGACAAAATAGCCCCAGCCAACTTTGAACAGGCAGTCATACAACCTGCTGCCTTTACCCCAAGTGACGGCAAGCAAAGCAGCAAAGGCATTAATATCAAGCCAGTGACCATTATGTTGGCACTTTTATTATTGCTCGGTACCGCCGCTGTTTGGTTTTTGTTTACTGCCAAATCGGTGATTGTAAAAACAATACCGCAAACGACCACTTTTGAGATCACTGGTGGGTTAAAATTTGAAATAGACAATCATTATGTGATGCGCCAAGGCACCTACCAATACACAGCAACTCATCCGGGATATTACCCGCTAGATGTCACCATAGATGTCGACAACCAGCAAAATCAAGTTAAAGAATTTGCCTTCAAAAAACTGCCCGGTAGTTTAACCGTCGATATAATTGACGATGCAAGTGAAGCCGTTAAAGGCACTGTTTGGTTAGATGGCAAACTGCTAGGCGACAGCGCCGTAGAGTTAACAGATATCAGCGCAGGCGAACATCAATTGGTAGTAAAAGCCCCCCGTTATTTCGACGACAACCTCACCATTGATATCGTCGGTATGAATGATCACCAGCAAATACTGGTCGGCTTAAAACCCGCTTGGGCTGACGTCACTTTGCTGTCAGAACCCCAAGGTGCCGTATTAAAAAGCGGTGATGAAGTCGTTGGCACCACGCCATTTACTGGCACTTTGTTACAAGGCGAGCATGAGCTAGATTTGAGTTTGGCTGGGTTCAAAAGTTGGCAAACCACCTTAACGGTTAAAGCCGGTGATAGTGTCGACTTACCCCGAGTCTATCTCGAAAAATCTGATGGCGTACTACAACTCAATAGTAAACCCAATGCGGTGAGCGTCACACTTGATGGCAAATACCTTGGCCTTACACCACTTAACGTGTCGTTAACGGCCAATCAAAAACACCAGTTATCTTTATTCAAAGACGGTTATCAACAGCAACACCAGCAAATCAACGTGCCCTCTGGTGAATCCCGCGCACTAACTATCACGCTACAGCCCCAATTAGGTCAGGTCACCATACATGCCAACCATGAAGATGCCCTACTGTATATTGATGACAGATTAATGGGCCGCGCAAACCAATCGGTAACCCTAACCGCTAAACAACATACGGTGGTGATCAAAAAAGAAGGTTATGTCGACTACGCAACAACGGTTATGCCCAGAGCCGACCTACAACAGATTGTTGATGCCCGTTTAAAAACCCTTGAAGAGCATCGCTGGGAAAACATCAAACCCGTCATTACCACCAAAGTTGTTAACGCAGACCTAAAACTGTTCAAACCCTCAGACGTATTTACCATGGGCGCATCGCGCCGAGAACAAGGTCGCCGAGCTAACGAAACCAATCGACGCATTGCGCTCAAACGCCCTTTTTACTTGGGCATTAAAGAAATCAATAACGCTCAGTTTCGCAAATTTGTTAAAAGCCACACCTCGGGTCATGTCAAAGGCAATAGCTTAGACAACAACAAGCATCCTGTGGTCAATGTCAGCTGGAAGCAGGCTGCACTATTTTGCAACTGGCTATCGGGCAAAGAAAAATTGCCGCTGTTTTATACCATCAAAGACGACGAGATTGTTGGCGTTAATGCTCAGTCAAATGGCTACCGTTTACCAACCGAGGCCGAATGGGCTTGGATTAGTCGTTATCAAGATGGCCAAATGCTTAAATATACCTGGGGCAAAAAACTCCCGCCAATGCCCAACTCGGGTAACTTTGCCGACCGCTCTAGCGCATCATTACTAGGTTACGTTCAGGCCACTTACAACGACAAATTTGCCGTAACTGCACCAGTGGCCAGTTTTGCAGCTAATCCAAAAGGTATTTATGACTTGTCGGGTAATGCCGCCGAATGGATGAATGATTTTTATGAAGTAAAAACAGGCTTATCAATGAAAATCGAAAAAGATCCACTGGGCACTGAAACTGGCGATTACCATGTCATTAGAGGGTCAAGCTGGGCGCATGGCTCGATGACTGAATTGCGCTTATCTTTCAGAGATTACGGTGCCGATGCTCGTAATGATGTTGGCTTTCGGATTGCCCGCTTTGTCGATGCCACAGGGAATGAATAATGAATATTAAAACCTTAATACAAACTCTAGCGATAGCCACTGTAATGGCAGGTGCAACAACACTTTATGCTGCGGCACAAGACACGATTGAAACACAACCAAAAGACATCAAAGACACACAACCCAAAGAACAAACAACCGCGGCAGAAACCCAAACCAAACCAGCTGAAACAGCCAAAGATGCAAGTACAGATGCCAATACCGACAAAAGCACAAGCACAAGCACAAAAGAGGCCACCGAAAAAACGGCCAAACCCGCAAAGAAGTCTGAACGATTTATTCCGACCGAGTCAATCTCGGAAGATTTGGCCGTGTCTTTTCCGGTCGACATTTAGCAAAAAGAACAAGGATTCATTATGAAACGAAACACAGGTTCAGATTTTATTTTTCAACTTTTTGCCCTGATGCTCTCAGTGATCATCGTACATGCGGTATATGTGGCGGTCATACGCCCCAACGCCGACGCGATTATCCAGCACCAACTCGAACAGCAGGCTAAAGGTGAGGTTTACATAGCCAAACGCTCTATGTACGTGGTGCTAAGAGATTATGAACAAGAAACCTGTTTCGTCTTAATGCTATGGGCATTGATGATCATGGGCAATAAGGCTAGCGCCGCTTTGTCTGAACGAAAAATGTTAAGCCGTAAGTTGCTGGAGGTTTCAAGCGGGTCGAGCATTCTGCCCGAAGACTCTAGAGAGGTCAGCCGTACCCTACAAAGTCTGCCCGACAAAGAAAAAGCGATGATGGCCCCACGAACCTTATTAATGGCATTACAGCGTTTTGGCTCTACCGCCAATGTCGCCGCCGTTGCTACAGCCGTCAAAGATGTATGCGAAGCCGAATCAGACAGGCTCGACAGCGAATTGGCTATGGTGCGTTATATCGCTTGGGCCATCCCATCGATTGGGTTTATTGGTACCGTACGCGGTATTGGTGAAGCACTAGGTCAAGCCCATAAAGCTGTCGAAGGCGACATCGCGGGCGTAACCATCAGTTTAGGTGTTGCCTTTAACTCAACCTTTATCGCCTTGGTGATCAGCATCTTCATCATGTTTTTCTCTCATCAATTGCAATTGCTACAAGAACGTTTAGTGCAAAATACTCAAGATTATTGCGATGCTAATCTGTTAACCCATTTAAAAGTCGATCAGGCAAAGGCTTAAACAATGACTAAAGCCGTATTGGAACTCAACGATCACCAGTTAAAACTGACTGTTGGCAAGCAAAGCTGGCACAGCACAGGTTTTGCCACACTTACTAACAACAGTGCATTGTTTGGCGAGCAAGCCCAGCAACAAACCCGCTTACAACCCAGAGTAAGTTACAACCAATATTGGAACTTATTAAGCTTGGCGCCAATTGAAACCACTAATCCCAAGTTTCGCCATTATGGCGATTTTGCCTACCAACAATTGCTTGAATTGACCGGACAAGCCGGCACTATCGATGAAATGATTTTATGCGTGCCCGCCAGTTTTGACCGCGAACAATTATCGTTGTTACTGGGTATTTTTGGACAATTTCCCTTTAAAATCGTAGGACTTGTCGACAGTTCAGTTGCGGCAGTTGCCAATACTGCGCTTACCGGCCGCGTTGTCTATCTTGATATTCAATTACATCAATGTTTATTAACCGAGTTGAGTGTCAATGAAAAAGTTCAGGTCAAACGTACCGACATCATCGCGGGTACCGGCCTCACGCAGCTATATCAACATTGGGCAAAATTTCTAAGCACCCAATTTATCCAACAATGCCGCTTTGATCCACTACACGAAGCCGATACCGAACAGCAACTTTATGACGCCCTCGACGCACTGCTTTACAGCAAAAACGATGAAATTCAATTAGACATCAAAGGTAAGCAAATCAAGCTGAACCGCCAATCTTTACTGCGTCATACCCAAAGCCTATTTGAACCAGTGTTAAAAGCACTGAGTCATATTGGGTCAATAAACACTCTGCTGGTCAGTGAGCGAATTGCCACAATCCCAGAGTTATTCAACGCTTTAGATGCTCCAATTACCATCAGCAAAAACACCAGTGTCGATAATTGCCTAGCGCAACAAAAACACATATGCCCTGCTGATGGCGGCTTGAGTTTAATCACCCAATTACCTGCCATACAAGTGCCTGTTGTCCAAGGCCAAGCGACAGGCAAAAACAACATTCAACAAAAATCTACCCATGTATTATTGAAAAGCGATGCTTATCCTTTGGGAGAAAAACCGATGTATATAGTGACAGACAAGGAACTCAGCCTTACAACTGAACGCAATGGTAAGACTCATTTTTCACTGACCAACAGCGCCGGTAAATTATCAATCACCGCGCTTAATGGCCGTGAAGTATTAATCAACGGACAACCCAACAGCAAAGATGTGAAGCTGGGTAACGGAGATGTCTTGTCATTCGATTATTGCAGCGGCTATTTAACACTGATAAACGTCGTAAAGGGTGAACACTGCTAATGGCTAGAAAACGCGAATTTTCTACATTCAGTCTTTCGTTTCTCGACATTATGTCGTGCGGCCTTGGTGCGGTTGCGCTGATATTTTTAATCATAAAGCACGAAACCAATACCTTCATCGACAAGCAACATCAAGATTTGACTGCCGAGGTCAACCTGCTTGAAGAAGAAGTAAAAGAAGGCCAAGACGGTTTGGTTAAAATTCGCAACACTTTGTCTGATGTCGATATGCAATTGGTCAGCGCCGATGGCTTGGCCAGACGAATCAATGAAGACATCACCGCGATACGAGACAAAATCAAAGTATTAGACGACGACAAAACCGATCAACAAATAAAAGCACTCGAAGAAGAATTACGAATTCTCGCTGAACAGAAAAAAGAAATCGAAAAAGAATTAAAAAAAGGCAACGACCAACGCCGCATCGAAGGCAATGGTCAGCGCCAATATCTGACGGGTTTGCAAGTCGGTGGCAACCGTGTGCTGATTTTGCTCGATGCCTCAGCCAGTATGCTCGACAACACCATAGTCAATGTGATCAGGCGCCGTAACATGTCAGACGACACCAAGCGGGCCTCCCCTAAATGGCTGCGTGCTGTGGCAACAGTAGAATGGCTAACAGCCCAGTTTTCAGTCAACAGCCATTATCAAATTTACACTTTTAACACCCGTGTTTCGTCGACGATTAAAAACACCGAATCACAATGGCTAGAAGTGGCTGACCGTGAAGAAATGGAGCAAGGCATGCTCAACCTGCGCAATGTTATTCCACAAAAAGGCACCAGTTTACAACGAGCTTTTCAATCAATTGCTGGACTAAACCCGCTGCCAGACAACATATTACTAATCACCGATGGGTTGCCAACCCAAGGCATGGCTCGCTCTGGAGGCAATACCATCACAGGACCAGACAGACTCGAACTGTATGAAAATGCTGTAGACATATTACCAGTAGGCATTCCAGTCAATGTAATGTTATGGCCAATGGAAGGTGACCCGATGGCAGCTGCCGCCTTTTGGAAGCTCGCCCAACATACCGCAGGGTCGTTTATCAGCCCCTCGAAGGATTGGCCATGAGCAGAAAACGTCGTAGTACCAATGAACTAACAGTGTCATTTTTGGATGTGATCTGCTGTGGCTTCGGCGCAATTGTGCTATTGCTGATGATCACCAAAACGGTTGAGCCCAAAGTGGTAGAAGCCTCAGAAACCAACCTAAACGGCCAAATTGCCGACCTACAAAAAAACCTGTTCGCCATTCGCGGCGAAACTCTGGTCTTTAACCGCGAACTCAATGCCAAACACGAACAAATCGCGTTAGAGAAAAAACGCCTAGCGATATTAAGAACCCAACAAGCGACTCTCGAAGCCCAATACGCCCAATTAGCAGAAGCCACCCCGGTCACTCAAGAAGAAAAAGGCAAACTTGAACTGGCGCTGCAAACCCTAACCGACGAAATGGAGCGATTGCTGGGTAAAAACAACAAGCGCACTAACAACATCATCGGCGGTATTCCGGTCGACAGCGAATACATCATCTTCATCATCGACACCTCAGGCAGTATGTTTAACTACGGTTGGGAGCGCATGATGGACGAACTAATCGCCACCTTAGACATTTATCCCAAGGTGAAGGGCATTCAAATCATGAATGACATGGGCGATTACATGTTTACCAACTATCGCCGTAAATGGATACCCGACACGCCGGGTCGCCGTAAAGCCATCATCCAAAGGCTGCGCAGCTGGAATCCATTTAGTAACAGTTCGCCAGTTGAAGGCATTCAGCGCGCCGTTCGTGCCTTTTTTGATGAAAACAAAAAAATCAGCCTCTATGTATTTGGCGATGAATTTTCGGGTCGTTCGATTCAAAAGGTCGTACAAACCATTGATAGACTCAACAAATCAGACGCCAGCGGCGAAAGAATGGTCAGGATACATGCAGTCGGATTTCCGGTGCAGTTTGCTCGTCAGAGTAATATGCAGCGCACCGGAATACGCTTTGCTACGCTGATGCGAGAACTGACCCATAGAAACGGCGGCACGTTTGTCGGACTGAATGACTTTAAACCCTGATGCCAGGAGCCAACATGAAAAACACAAAACGGTATATCACAAACAAAATAACACTGGGCAGCTTAATGGTCATGGTGGTGTTGCTCCTTAGCGGCTGCGCAACCAAGGTAGAGGTGAGCGGCAACTTCCCTAAACCAATATTTCACCAAATACCTTTGAGCGTAGGGGTTTTCTATCCTGAACTGTTCAGCCAATACACCTATCAAGAAGCCAATGAAGACAGAAGTGATCGCACCATAGGTATTGGTACTGCTCAAGTACAGTTGTTCAGAACCATATTGCCGTCAATATTTAAAAACGTTGTGCCAGTGGCAAGCGCCAAAAGCCCAAACCCAGCACAACCCATCGACTTGGTGTTGACCATGGCTGTAGATGACTTTCAATACACAGTGCCTAGCGAAACCCGAATCGACATGTACGAGGTGTGGATAAAATACAACCTGCAATTATTTGACCCACAAGGCCAACTGATTGCCGACTGGATACTCACCGCTTATGGCAAATCACCAACCGCCATGATGAAAAGCGAAGGTGCAGCTATCAATGAAGCCATGATTGTCGCCCTTAGAGATGCAGGCGCCGGATTTGCGATGAGCTTTGACAAAGTGCCTGAAATACGCCAATGGTTACAACGCCGTGCTGGCACCCAGATTTAACGCCTGAAAATGGAGAATATAATGATAAAAACGCTCAGAACAGCCATGCAAGCAGGTGTGATATTACTGTTGACTCTAGTACAGGGTTGCACAACGGTCACCATTGACCAATCGCGATTGGTTCAAGGTAAAGGCAGTGAGTTAGCCGCGGGTAAATCCATTGTAGTGGTGGGCAGGCGTAGTGGCAGTGAATACGAAACTGAACCAGATTTAGTCTCATGTATAGGCAAGGTGCTTAACAATGGGCAAACCCAAGTCAGAGTCATACCTGAGGATGTCTTTATCGACAAGCTCTACCCTTGGTTTGAACCTCGTACAGCGCCTGTAAAAGTCGCCGACCTATTTCGATTGCTTGAGTACGAAGAATTATCCAAAGCCATCACTGACTTTGACATGCAATATCTAGTTTGGGTTGACGGCTCTACCCAGACAGTCAGCAAAAGTGGACAAATAACCTGTGCACTCGGCGTTACAGGCATTAGCTGTTTTGGCTTTGGCACCTGGGACAAAAAAGCCGACTACGAAGCCACCATTTGGGATTACAGCAAACGCAAGATGGTCGGTAAAATCAACGGCACCGCAGATGGCACCTCTTATATGCCAGCCATCGTCATACCAATCCCAATCATAGCGCCGGTTCAAGACGATGTTTGCAAAGCCATAGGTTTACAATTGCGCAGCTTTTTCAAAGTTGACCCTGAGCAACAACCCGCAGCGCAAAACAACACTATGTAAACTAAGAGCAAACCGTGTAACCGAAAAGCACAACCCGTAACGGAGCAACAATCATGAACACCAACAAGTTACTAACCTCAGCCGTACTCACCGCGTTATGTCTGCTACCCACGGGCTGTTCAATAAATCCAGCATCAGGCACGCCTGATGTGGTGTTGATGTCAGAAGACCGCGAGATGACCTTAGGCAAAGAGATGCACGAAAAAATCCTCGCCAACACCCCAATTTATAAAGACGAAAAACTGCAAGCGTACATCGAAGGTATTGGTCGTAAAATAGCCATGAACAGCGACCGACCTGATTTAACCTATCACTTCACCATCATCGACCAACCCGAGATCAACGCTTTTGCCGCGCCGGGCGGATATATCTATGTCAATCGAGGATTATTGGCCTACCTTAACTCCGAAGCACAACTGGCCGCAGTTTTGTCACACGAAATTGGTCACATTACCGCTCGTCACGCCGTCAGGCAAGATTCAGCGCGTGCAGGTGCAAGCATATTATCAATCTTTACCATTCTCACCACAGGTAGCGCCGTATTGGCCGACATGAGTAACTTATGGAGTAGTGTAGCGGTCAAAGGTTATGGTCGCGAAATGGAGCTTGAGGCAGATAAGTTTGGTGCAGGGTATCTTTATAGAAGTGGATATTCACCGCAAGCCATGATCGAAACCATTGGTGTACTTAAAGACCAAGAAAAATTCAACCGTTACAGAACCAAACAAGAAGGTAAAAAGCAAAGAAGCTACCACGGCGTATTTGCCACTCACCCTCGAAATGACATACGACTAAAGACAGTGGTTAAAGAGGCAGGTACTCTACCCAAAGATCAACAAGACACCGATAACGCCGATGTTTACCGTGAGCACGTTGAAGGTTTGGTTTATGGTATTAACTACCAAATGACCAGAAAAGAACTTCCCAAAGACGAAAACCGTTATATACATGACAAACTAGGATTCACCTTATTGTTTCCAGACGAATGGACAATCAAAAACCAACGCTCATCAATCATAGGCGCAGCCACTGACAAGTCTGCCAATATAGAGTTAGAAGTAAGAATACTCAAAAAGCCAGTAAGACCGACCGACTACATTCGTGACGAAATGAAAATCCCGCTGTTAAAGCGTTCAGAAAACTTCAGCCAATATGGTTTCAAAGCCCACACGGGCTTAGTTGCGACAGGCGATAACCGACCAGACAAACGAGTAGCCGCTTTTTTTCAGGGTCGCAAAGTCTACTTATTCACCGGCACAGTCGACAAACCTGCCAAAGACGTAAACTACGACGAAATGTTTTTACGCAGCATACACAGCTTTCGCCCGGCACTAGCCACAAAAAGACTGCCAAAAGCCAAAACCATTCACTACGTTAAGGCCAACGAAAAAACCACATTTGCTCAGTTGGCGCGTATTACACGAATAGGTCGCTACGCAGAACAGCAGCTTAGGTTGATTAATGGCTATTACCCGCGCGGTGAGCCTAAGCCGGGCGAGTGGATTAAGATTATTAAGTAAAACAGCGCCGTTCTGGGCTGGAGGAACGGAGGCTAAGCAACAGGGGACAGAGCAGTCATCGAAAACATGGAACTGCTTCGCGTTCTCAGTTTTTGAGAACTGGTCTTTCCCCAGCCGGAGCCGCCCGCTGGTTCCTGTTCTACCAATCAACATCAGTTGAGAAAATGTCCTTCTCTCAGCCACCACCAATTTCGAAATTATCTTCTTTTTGTGCCATCACCAGCTGGGGACAGACCAGATTGCAAAAATGGCGAACGCTTGCGTTCCCACTTTTTTTTGCAACTGCTCTGTCCCCTGTTGCCTAGCCTCCGTTCCTCCAGCCACCAACGTAGCCCCACCTTTTTCTGCTTTACTACCAGTCACCAACGTAGCCCCACCTTTTTCCAGCCTCGCTTCTAACCCTTATCGAAGCCCCACCACTACAAATTTATTTTGTTCCAAACGTAAAAAAGCCCGTTACAAATGTAACGGGCTTTCTCGTATTGGGTGCCTGGCGGTGTCCTACTCTCACATGGGATCTCCCACACTACCATCGGCGCTAACGCGTTTCACTTCTGAGTTCGGGATGGGATCAGGT
>CALKGI010000299.1 GCA_938085045.1 uncultured Alteromonadaceae bacterium | reverse complement strand
TGAGCTTGTAAATTAAATGAGGGCAGGGTGTACTACGCAGCGGGTGCACAATACACGCATCCACAGCCGCTGCGGAAAATGGCAGCAATAAACTGCCCACAGCCAATAAAGCGCCTGTGGCCATCAATAAAGAGTTAATTTCTGCCTTTAGTCGCATGATAAACGTTGAATCTCCGATTTTTTGACAAACTGTCAAAATGGCCAAAATGTTTTTCTAATAATGGCTGATATTTCAAGAAACTGTTAGCCACTACAGTCAAACTGCCATGAGGATAGATATATTCTTTGATGGTATTCAAAAACAGCTCGGTGATTGCATAATTGGTTTTAACACCACTATGAAAAGGCGGGTTGCTATAAACTTGATTATAAGCCGCTTTAACCTCAGATAAACCGTTAGAAAGCAGCACCTTGCCATTAACTATGCCATTGGCTTGATAAGTCTTGAGTGTCGATTCAATCGCCAATGCGCTAACGTCCAACCCTGTGACTGTCACATTTTCGTTGATTTTTGACAAATATGCGCCGATGAGTCCTGCGCCACAACCAAAGTCTAAGATTTTCGCTTTGGGTTTTTGAATGTTCTCAAGTAGTAATCGGGTGCCCATGTCTAACTCGCCGTGGCTAAATACACCGGGCAGGGTATAAACCGTTAATTCAACACCATTAATTTCAATTTGATAGTGCTTATACCAGTCTTCAAACACAAATGGCTTAGAGGGCTCAATAAGCGTGGTTAAATACAATGCACAGTGTTTGGCTGCATCGACTTTTTTGCTGATGCTACAAAAGGTTTTGAGCATCTTTTCGCAAGTTTTAACCCCACCTTTATTGTCACCCACCACATAAATCGGCGCGTCAGTCTCAACATGGTTAAACAGGTTATTAATCAAAAACTCAAATTCGGGTTTTGACTTAGGAAAGTAAATAACCACGCAGTCAAACTTAGACTCTGTTTTGAGCTGATGATCACAAACTACGTTTAAATTGTCTGGTGCATTTTTTAAAGATTGAAAAGCCGCGAAGTTATAGGTGAAAGCAGTGAACTGCTTGTCGTCGAAACTGTTGGCAAGCTCTAGGCAATATTTGTCTTCACTGAAATTGGCAACCAAAATGTTCTGATGGCTGGCCAGTGCATCACCGCCGTCAAGGTCGAAACTTCGGGCTAATAATAAACTTGGGTTGTCTAGCATTTAATGACTACCTCTAACTAATTCGTTTAAACATTAAATCCCAAACGCCATGACCCAATCGGTGGCCGCGTTGTTCGAATTTGGTTAAAGGACGCGTATCTGGACGTTCAACATAATCGTTGGTCGTAGATAAATTTTCAAACCCTTCACTGTTTTGCATAATTTCTAGCATATGTTCAGCGTAGTTTTCCCAGTCGGTAGCCATATGATAAACACCACCAATTTTAAGGTGCTCACGAATTGACTGAACAAAGTCAGGTTGCACAATACGGCGTTTGTGGTGGCGCTTTTTGTGCCACGGGTCAGGAAAGAATAACTGAATACAATCAAGGCTTTGCGGGCCAATACTATCGGCCATTACTTCAACACCATCGTGCTGATAACAACGAATGTTGGTCAGGTTTTGCTCGCCCGCATCGGATAAACAAGCGCCAACGCCGGGACGATGAACTTCGATGCCAATAAAATTGGTATCTGGATTTTTCGCTGCTGTTTCTACCAATGATTTACCCATGCCAAAACCGATTTCAAGCGTAGTGGGGGCTTGTCGACCAAATACTTCTTCCATGTTGATGGCTTCTTTGGTGTATTCCAATCCCATGCTCGGCCAGTATTTTTCTAGCGCCGCAGCTTGACCATTGGTTAAACGACCTTCACGTAAAACAAAGCTTTTAACTTTGCGAATGTATTTGCCTTCGGCTTTAGCTTGCTCGATGGTCTTATGTTGTTTTTCAGTCATATCATTGTCATGGTAAAAATAGTGCGGGCATTATCCGGGATTTTGACGGTAGGATCCACAAAACAGTTGCTATTTCTCAATGCAACAATAGACTGTCCACCACTTTGTAATTGAACAGTTTTGAGCAATGGGCATCGATTCAAGCGTTAAAGACCACTTTTCAGATAAAATCATTCAATGGCACGACCAATTTGGCCGCAAACATTTACCTTGGCAACACAATCGAACCCCCTATAGAGTGTGGGTGTCAGAGATTATGTTGCAACAAACTCAGGTTGCCACGGTAATTGGTTATTACGAGCGATTTATGGATAAATTCCCAGACGTTCAAGCATTGGCTGCCGGTGATACAGATGACGTGTTGCACTTGTGGACTGGCCTTGGATATTACGCCAGAGCGAGAAACCTACACAAAGCGGCAAAAACGGTAGTTGAAAAGTTTGATGGAGAGTTTCCGACAACGTTAGAAGAAATGGAGTCACTACCCGGTATAGGGCGTTCTACAGCCGGTGCAATACTGTCTTTGGCGCTAGATATACCACTGCCAATTCTCGACGGTAATGTAAAAAGAGTAATGGCTCGCTGTTTTATGGTTGAAGGCTGGTATGGTCAGGCCAAAGTGATGCAACAACTGTGGGATATAGTCGAACAGCTAACCCCAACCAAAGACATTCAGCCCTACAATCAGGCGATGATGGACATAGGCGCGACTATATGTACTCGAAGCAAGCCCGATTGTGATGCGTGCCCAGTGTCAGAGCATTGCCAAGCATACATACATGACCGTACCAGTGAGTTT
>CALKGI010000298.1 GCA_938085045.1 uncultured Alteromonadaceae bacterium | reverse complement strand
ATGGGTCTACTCCAACTATATCGAACACGAATTCAACCGGCCTTGAATAAAAACAGAAACCAATCACTTAAGCACTTCTCAATCGTGCAAGCGATATTTGAATTCATTACCGCAATTACGGTACTGGTGTTGTACATTATTGCCGTAATCAGAATAGGTGCATTGGTATTGGTCGAATTTAAACCAGAATGGGCCGAGAATTATTTTCATGATAAATTCATCCCCTATCTCGACATACAAGACCAACGTATAGAACGGCCCTCAAAACGCGCGGCGGCAGCACTGGCACTTGCCTCAAATCAAAAATATATTGATGCAAAAGAACGATTAGAAAAAATAAATCAGCTCGATATCGACAATTTAACTGTTAGCAGTGTCAGCGAATGCCAAAACAACCACCATTTTCAGCCATTAAATTTAAAAGAGCGCCATTTTCGCTTTATCCGCCTCGATAATGTGATCATCTGCAATGTCAATTTAATCGATGCCGAATTAGGCTATGCCAACGTCAAAAACAGCCAATTTTCGGGTGAATTTAACGATTCACAGTGGCAGTGGGCAAGTCTCGAAGAAACTAAGCTTCAAGCTTCCAGTAATTTCGATTCGAGCAATTTTAACAATGCCCGTTTATCCAACGTGGTTGCTAATAACATCAGTTTTGTTCAAGCCGATTTTAGCGATGCAGAAATATATGACAGCCAACTAAGCGCTTCTTCACTGTTTGGGGCCATTCTCAAAGACAGCATATTTAACCGAACCCATATGCACAGCGTTAATTTTGGCCAAGCCGATTTTACTGATGTAAAGTTCATCGGCATCAATGTGTATGACGCAAACTTAAATCAAGCCGACAATTTGACAAACAACCAATTATTCACCACCAGCAATATTGTCAGTTGCATAAAAGATGGTAAAAGAATCGAAAACACACCACAACAATCACCCGTGGACTTTGCTACAGCCCAATGTCAAATCAACAAATCACAGGCGTTAATCGCTAAGGTTGATGACAAACAACTCAATGGTAAAGACACCACACCTCCTGATATAAGCGAAACAGACAACACTAAGTCAGGTACTGCCGCAGCGCTGTTTACGTCTGATAACGACAAAACGGCCACCGTTAACAGCCTTATAGACATAGCAGCGAAAGAGCGAGCCACATCAATAGACTTAAGCGGTATGGGATTAAAGCAATTACCAGCAAAATTATTGAGCTTAAAGCACTTAAAAGAAGTGAGACTTCATAACAATCAATTAGATCATAATCAGTTGGCGCAATTGGCTGCCTCATTGCCCAATTTAACTTTTATTAATTTTGAGAGGAATAAGCTTGAAATATTACCGTTAGAGGTTACACAATTAGAACAACTAGCCGCCCTAGGTGTTGGTGGTAACAAACTCAGTAGCTTACCTCCTGAATTGTTTAAGCTAACCCAGCTCACCAACTTATCTCTTGGTGGCAATCAATTTAAAACCATCCCTGAGGTTATCTTTAAACTGACCAAACTAAAGGAGCTCTACCTTTCCAACAACCAAATAACGACACTACCAAACACCATCAACCAATTGAAAAATTTAGAAACGTTATGGTTGGTAAGCAACCAACTCAACCAATTGCCTGCCGCACTTATCGATTTGCCTATTATCACATTGCAAGTAACAGGTAACAAACTCACCTCCCCCCCACAAGCGATTGCCGATAAAGGTTTTGATGCAATAAAACAATGGTTTGCTGATAATCCATAGGTAACAGTCATTTATTTGACCTACAACATTTTACGCCGCTCGATAGTGTTGCAGTCTTAACCAAAGTCGTGCAGGATCAACAGCATACCACCGAATCATTAAGCCCCTTTTTAATAGCATCGGAAAGCATAAATGAAATCAAAAATCATATCCTTGTTACTGAGCGGCTGTTACGCCCTAGCCTGTTTATTTTCAGTCTCATTTTTATCAGCCTCTGCTTGGGCCAATAACGACCTCGACCAGATTCTGGCTGAGATTGAAAAACTTGAAGCTGGCAGTGAACCCAAATGTTACGCCACAGCATCGCGGCTCGAAGATTTTATGTTTGGCACGCCGCTTAGCGATACAGCGCGTTTTCGTAAAAATAATTTGCAAAAACAGTGGATTGTCGCTGTATGGACCAAAGCATCACAGCTAGCAAAAAAGCAAGCTAAAGAGGCAATATCACCAGCGCTGCTTGAACAGGCGATTAACGACATTTTCAGTTATAAAGTAGATGAAAAAGGTCATTGGCAAGTCAAATATAGCAGCGGTAACAGCCTGCAAATTCATAAAGACGATAAGCGTCAATACGCCAGTATTGCCTATTCGCTGAGAACTCTGTTGGCGGTTCAGCAAGAAAGCTTACTAGATTTGAACGCCGATAAATTACCGCTGTCCGGCGAAGCCATCAGTCATATCACCGATGCACTAGACTTATATACTCTATCGGTTTTGAAAATTGCCGACCAACAAGCCCGCCTCAATAACCAGTTTGAAATTGATAAAAACGAATTATCATCGGTTTGGCAAGCCTTGCAAGGTCAGGCAACAAACCAGCAAACAGCTAAACGCAATGCGCACAAAACGCCAGCACCTAAAAAACCCATAAAACTTCAACTGCTCAAATCAATTGTCGAGCAAAAGGTGCGCTCTTACGCGGTTTATAATCAAATAAGCAATCAGTTATTTGTACGTAACCTGCAAGTGTATTTTGCCCGAAACCGTTGGCCTGCTGATGATAAAACAGCTACTGAGTTTCGCCAGTTATTCACCGAAACCGTGATTGCATTTGCCGCCGATTTCTATTCAGGCGCACAACAGCTCGCTTTAAAAAATGGCAACCGATTGATAACCGAAGCCGATGTTAGCCAATATGCTCAAATATTTATGCCCCACCGTATTAACGAGTATGAAGACGCCATATTCTTTCCTAAACTGGCCCGTGACGAACAGGTGACAATAGAATCTTATGATATGGACGCTTTTCGAGACAGCGGCATTCATTGGCGTTACTTACAGTTTGCGGTGTTAGACCCTAGCTATCAGGCATACCTTGAACCCGACCCATTTGCAGCCGAATTGCTAGTAGAAAACATTGCCCAATTTGGTGTGCTGATGTTGCGAATGACCGGACAGGTGGGCCGAGAATTAGGCGATAAACGCATTGCCTTAAACCATTTTGCTCAAGCTTTTAAGTTAATTCAATCTCGCGTGCACAAGCACAGCCAAATTAAAACGGTGGCTAAAAACGATAGCAAGACAGCATTAAAATCTAGCCCCGATTCCAGTGCAAATTTAACCAATAGCCAAACCGACAGTTCAAAGCAAACCCAACTGTTTACCGATGTGACCGCACAGTCGGGGATTAACTTTATGCACCGCTCGTCAGATTGGCTAAACCGATTGTTGCGCAGCTACCTCAAAATCGACGAGAACAACGGTAGCATTGTCATCCCGCCAGCCTTTGGCGGTTCGGGTGTTGCAGCGCAAGACATCAATAACGACGGCTTACCCGATTTGCTGATATTAAGTGGTTTGGGTAATCGTTTGTACATCAACCGGGGCGACCAAAACTTTGAAGACATAACCCAAAGTGCTGGCCTAAATTGGACTCGCAAGGCAGACAATCAACCGGGCGAACCCAGACAACCGCTGATTGCCGACTTAAACAACGATGGCTTGCAAGATATTGTGATCACCTATGTGAATGATACCCACCGGGTATATCAAAACCTCGGTAACGAAAAGTTTGCCGATGTCACCGACCAAAGCGGCTTAGGCGGACTTAACTTAGTCGGCGGCCCAGCCACAGTGTTTGACTTTGACAATGATGGTTTACTCGACATTTACATCGCCTATTTTGGCGATTACCTTCGCGGAGTATTACCCACACTAAAACGCCGCAACACAAACGGGTTAGCCAATCGATTATTTCGTAATAAAGGCAACTTCAAATTCGAAGATGTGACAACAGGCAGCAATCTTGACAATACAGGCTGGGGCCAAGCGGTTACCCACACCGATTTTGACAATGACGGTTTACAAGACTTGATAGTCGGCAATGATTTTGGCATTAACGCCTATTACAAAAACCTCGGTAAAGGCCAGTTTACCAACGTAACCAAAGCACTAGGCGCCGACAAACCATCGTATACCATGGGCATTGGCATCGCCGATTTAAATGACGATTTGGTACCAGACATTTACATCTCAAACATAGTCACCATGAACAAAGATGAAAAATACGTGTCGCCCAACGCGCAAACCACAATGAAGTTCAACCCAGAGAAACTGGCAAAAATGCGCGTAATTGAAGCCAATGACCTGTTTTTATCTACCACTGATGCTAACAAGTCGGTGAGCTACCAACCTAGCCAATCGGTTGGCCGAGGTTATTCTTCAACAGGCTGGTCGTGGGATGCTGACTTTTTTGATTACGACAACGATGGTGACGACGACTTATATGTACTCAACGGCATGAACGAGTTTAACCTGTATGGCAACGAAAACAGTTACTATACCGACCCACTTGAAGACAAAGCGGTTAACGTTTACATTCCGGTCGCGACCAAAGAATCTAACGTTTTTTTCTCGAATGAAGGTGGTCGTTTAAACAATGTATCAAAGCAAAGCGGCACCGATTTGGTTGGCAACTCGCGCAGTGCCGCTTACCTAGATTTCGACAATGACGGTGACTTAGACATAGTACTCAACAATTACCATGAAAAAGCCGTAATGTACCGCAATAATGCCGAGCAGCTCAATCGCCACTGGCTTAAAGTGAAACTGGTGGGCGCACCAAAACAAGGGGTAAACCTTGATGCCATTGGTGCTCAAATTATTGTTACCACAGCAGACAAAGCCAACAGCTGGCGCGAGGTTAAAGGTTCTACTGGTTACATGTCGGTGCATCCCAAAGTTCAACATTTTGGCTTGAGTTTACACACTAAAGCCGACATCACCATTAAATGGCCCAATGGTAAACACAGTAAAGTGACAGGCGTAAAAGCCAATCAAACGCTGGTAATTGATTATGCCAAGCAAACGTTTATCAAGGCGGTATTTTAAGCGTGAAAGCTAAGTTGATGTTGGCAGTTTGTCTGTTGTTTCAAAGCATAACGCTTGGCGCTGTTAACGATGATGCAACCCCAAAAATAGTAGCGCCGATTCAAAGTGATATGCCGCCAGCTAAATTGGCACAATTGGTAGCGGTTTATCATCAAAAACAGGCAATTCATGCTGACTTGTTAAACGCTTCTCACGCTAAGCCAGCCAAGATATACCTCAACGAATTAATCAAACAAAACTCACCCTATTTGCTGCGTCATGCAACCAACCCAATTGACTGGAAACCTTGGTCTAAAGAGGTATTCAGCCAAGCCAAGGCTCAAAACAAATTGGTGTTTTTGTCCATAGGTTATTCTACGTGTCATTGGTGTCATGTGATGGAGCAAGACAGCTTTGTTAAAACCGATATTGCCAAACTGCTCAACCAGCATTTTATTGCGGTTAAGGTCGACCGAGAGTCTCACCCAGCAATTGATGAGCTATACACCCAAGCCCTAACTCAAGTGACAGGCAGCTCTGGTTGGCCCATAACCGCAGTATTAAATGAAAAAGGAGAGCCTGTATTTATTAACGCGTTTTTGGCGCACGACAAGCTGAAGATTCTGTTAACTCGGTTAGCCGGCATGTGGCAAAACAATGCGACCTATTTGAACATCAACGCTGCCAATGTAATGAAACTGGTTAAAGAGCAGCATAGTAGTGCTCCACCGCTAAAGTGGGACCCCAGAACACTGGCCAGTACGGTGCAAAAAGTAATAACCCAATTAGACAAAGTTGATGGCGGATTTGTTGGCAGGCCAAAATTCCCATCCGAAGGCATGCTGTTGTTTTTGCTCGATAGCTTAACCCGAACAGACGATTTGATTTTATCTGGCTTGGTTGAACTGCAACTCGATAAGATGAGCGCCAAAGGCATGTATGACGCTATTCATGGCGGCTTTCATCGATATTCAACAGACACGCAATGGTTAGTGCCGCACTATGAAAAAATGCTGTATAACCAAGGGCAATTGTTGATGGTTTATGCCCAAGCGGCAAAAATTTACGGCAAGCCCCGCTACAAAGCGATTGTTAAAGACACCGTAGAATTTATACGCCAGTGGTTGTATCAGCCCGGTGTTGGGTTATACAGCGCCATTGATGCCGACTTTAACGGCGAAGATGGCGCGTTCTATTTGCGCACAGCGGCGCAATTGGCACAGATTAGTGACCCCCTGCGCAAAGCCGCCAGTATGCAAACCTACCCGTTTGAACACAGCGATAAGTTTGGGATTTATTTCACGCAGCCTGATGCTTCGCCAAGCAAATCAATTCGCAAATTGTTAGCAGGTCAAATCAAACAAAAACCACACATAGACAAAAAAATAATTACCGCTTGGAATGCGTTGGTGATATGGGGCTTGGCCGATGCTTGGCAAGTGCTTGAAACACCAGACATAAAACAGTTGGCGACCGAAATGGGGCAAACACTTTGGTCAGAACTCTACAGCCCTTCAGCCCAGCAGCTTTATCGCAGTAGTTTTAATCACACGGTGGCAGAGCTTGGCACACTCGAAGACTATGCTTTTTTTGCCAAAGCAATGATTCGATTATTTGATATTTCGGCAGATAAAATTTGGTTAGAACGCGCCAGTTTATTGAGTAAATCAGCACTTAATAAGTTTAAAAACGACAGCGATGGATTTGTATTTTCCGACCAAAAAAGTGGCAGCACATTAGCGGTGAATGTCACCAAAACCAAAGATGCCGAAGTACTGGCTGGCGGCGCCGTGATGGTAGAAGTGCTCCAAGACTTGTGGTTAAGAACAGGCGATGTTTTTTATCGTCAGCAGCTAAAAAAATCA
>CALKGI010000297.1 GCA_938085045.1 uncultured Alteromonadaceae bacterium | reverse complement strand
GTAATACGCAGGTATAGGCGGTGACCAGCTTGCCTAGCGGTATACCACTGGGCCAATTGCCAGTTGGCCATAAAACCATAACCAGCAATCAAAAATAGCAGTGGAATAACTGCGGCAATTGTCATCCGTGTTGTCGATGTTTTAGTTTTGTTTTGTTTAGTTGGATTTGTGAATTTTTATCGCTTTTAGTTGGTCGACCAACTCATGTGCGCGAGGATGTCGAAAATATTCTGATGATTTAACAGACATAACCCCGTTGTCTGATATTTCTATTTTTACTTTATTATCTTCAATACCTAGAAGCGCTTTCAATCTAATTACAATTTTGTTCATTGCTGCACCTCTGACTATCCCAGAAAAACAAAAAAGGCTCACACGACATGTGAAACCTTTTAATTATTTGAATGTCACAGACTGACATTCAAACGTTGAATGATTCCATTATGGTAAAATTCTGCACATTGTCAATAGAAAACGTTACAGAACTGCCTGTTTTCTGTTTATATGTACAGTGTTTATTAAGAGAAAGCGAGGCAATCGTTCTGTGTCAAAATGTTGTAATCCTTGGCTCCCATTTCAGATAAGTAAGACTAGAAAAACTCAAATAAGTGATTGATTTTATGCTGATGTTTGTCTTGTTATCGTCACTCCCCCCAAGGGTTAATAATCGTCACCCCTGTCGGTTCAAAATCACATACGTTACGAGTAACAAGGGTCATGCCGTGCACTAACGCTGTGGCGGCTATTAATGCATCGCGGTCTGAGCGAGGGTCGGGCACATGCAATTTGGCACAGCATTGCGCTACTTTTGCATCTACTGGCAAAATGCGTTTGGCAAAAGCACTGAGCACTTGGGTTGTCAGCCAAATGTGCAGCATTGAACCCTGAATAGGGTCTTTGCGTTGAATTTGTAAGATACCCAGTTCGATTTCTAAGATGGTAATGGCCGATAAATACAGTTGGTTTGATGGCACACTTTGCGCCCACGCCACCAACACCAATTGGACTGTTCAATCGGTTACCACAACACATGAAATAGTCGCTGTGAGTCAATACACCAAAGCTCTCTCGTTGATACAGTCATTTAAATACTATGGTGAGCAAGGCTTACCATCCAATGGCAACGCTCTTGTCCAATTGTACGAAGTCGCGTTCAGCAGTAGCGCCACAAACGATGACCGACATGATTATGTGACTGTCCAATAGAAGCTGCTAGAGGAACAAGACCATTGGGGGAATGGGGTGAAACTAGACTGGAAATGGTGCTTGGTGGAGCAGACTCAAAACCTGCTGGGGCATTTAAAACATCCCTTGGTAATCGTTTTGTGGATAGAATGGTAAATGGTATAGCTCATGAAGCCAAAGCTGGAGTTAATGTAAAATTGATCGCTGGTCATAGAAAACAGATAATGAAAGACTTAGTGTTGCTAAATACTGGTTAGGTACGGGGCGTACATTGGCACTTTTTCCAAGGCGTCAATCCAAAAATGGCAGTTTTTTTTAAAGCAAAACAACATTCCTTTTACAATACATTGAGTGCAATTGAGGTTTTATGAATTTTGAGCTTTTTAGTAATTTGACAGAAGATGAAGCGCGCCAGTTTCTAGTGGATTACTTAGAGCAAGAAGGCACCGCATGGGCAGAAGCTGAACCTGCAATGCTCAAAACTGGTATCAAAACAAAGATAGCAATGGATAACATTGCTTCGATACTAATATGGTTCTTTGAACAATTAGAAACTATGCCAGTAAAACCGGATCTCACCCTCCCTCATTGGATAAGAGCAACTGACTCATATACTAACGGCTTGTTTGAATTCGACGAACAGTCAAAAATATTGATCTTGCGAGGCGCATACCTTTTAGGTGAATGCTTCGTCATTGAACATAAATCGTTGAGCTGGGATATTGGTGATGCAAAGTCTGCTGTTAAACATATGCCCGTAGTAAATGGATTTAAGCATTCAATGGAAATGTCGCCCATTATGGTTGTAGAGAACATTTATAAAAAGGTGCTTGCAGATGGCGCGCCAATTGACTGTATCCAAAATATAATTAACACTTGGCAAGGCTTTATAAAAAATGACTGTAAAGTGTAGTCGTGTCCCATGCGAACCGCCCGAATAACGCCCTAATCAGGTCTACCTTTTCAAGCTCAATTATTCTTACACTATCCGGTTATGTAATTGTCCTTGAAAATCATCTTGCTGCCGTTAGACTTTTATATTGTGTGGATTTGCCCAAGATAATTTTATAGAAGGAAAAAGTAACAAATGAAGAATCAATTATTAATTTCAGCCAGCTTTATCGGCGCTTTATTCATCGCGCCAGCCTATGCGAGCGACACTTGCCCTGAACCTGCATGGGAAGGCGTAGGTAAAGTAGACAGAGTTGAAGTGACTCAAGGTAACCAAGTAAGAGTTAAATTTGACTGGAGTGGTGGTACAATTGCACTATGTGATTTGGAAGGTTCGACCACTGGCCCATACCCTGTTAATACAGCAGTATGTAAATCGTGGTTGTCGCTTGCAACTACAGCACAGGCATCTGGCAAAAAGATGATTTTGAAGCATAACCAGCCAAATTGCTATCCTTGGCCTAATTCATTGAGTATATTCACCACCGTTTATATAGAAAATTAACAATACCTTTGAGCAATGATGAACCCCGATAGCAGCTATTGATATCGGGTAAAGCTGCTCAGCACTTATGTTCGTCTTGTTATCGTCACTCCCCCCAAGGGTTAATAATCGTCACCCCTGTCGGTTCAAAATCACATACGTTACGAGTAACAATGGTCATGCCGTGCACTAATGCTGTGGCGGCTATTAATGCATCGCGGTCTGAGCGAGGGTCGGGCACATGCAATTTGGCGCAACATTGCGCCACTTTTGCATCTACTGGCAAAATGCGTTTGGCAAAAGCACTGAGCACTTGGGTTGTCAGCCAAATGTGCAGCATTGAACCCTGAGTAGGGTCTTTACGTTGAATTTGTAAGATACCGAGTTCGATTTCTAAGATGGTAATGGCCGATAAATACAGTTGGTTTGATGGCACTCTTTGCGCCCATGCCACCACTTTTTTGTCGGCTTTGCCAGAGTGGGCTTTGCGTAGCTCAGAAATTACATTGGTGTCTAATACGTACACTAAGTTAAATCCGCCGCTTTAAAGAGTTGGCTTGTAACTGGCTGTGGTTCAAATTCGATGTCGGTTTGTGGCATTGCCAGTAAATCGACAATACTGGGTTGGTTCTCGGTGAGTTGACGATAATGCGCCATGGTCATTAATACATGGGCAGGCGTGCCTCTGTCGGTGATTATCACAGGCCCTGTAGCACTTTGACGCTTTGCATTACTAACATCTTGGTTGAGTTCTCTGCTTGAAATTGTGGTGGCACTCATGGTAACCCCCCCCCTTTTTTTATACATTGTTTTGTGCGGTATTAATTGAGTATAGTTTATTATGTAGTAACGTGCCTACCTTTGATTTTCGTTACTTTACCTGGTGATATCTTCAAAAAAACCATCAAAGATTTACATCACGTCAAAAAAACTTTATAAACAGTAAACTTCCAACGATTGAACCTAAAAAATATGAATAACAATAATACGTTTCGCTTCACTCCCATTGCCTTAGGCATCTTTTTAAGCCTTACTCCCCATGCTTTTGCGCAAGATGAACAGGCTGATGACACCGCAGCCGATAAGCAGCCTAAGCTTGAAGTTGTCACCGTTACCGCGCAAAGAAAAGTGCAGAATATTCAAGAAGTACCAGTCAGTGTTTCGGCCTTTGATGGCGACTTAATTGAAAAAAGCAACATTAAATCGGGCAGTGATTATCTGGCTTTAACGCCTAATATCGGTTTCACCGAAGACGGTCAAAGCGGTAGCCGGGGTATTGGTATTAGTGTGCGCGGGGTCAATAATTTGGTCTCGGGTGAAACGGCTTTTGTTAATTCCATCGGTATGTATTTAGACGGGTTTAGTGTCGCCTCAGTGCCCAATCAAGTGGCTAACCCTCAACTGCCCGACATGGAAAGAATCGAAGTGTTGCGTGGCCCGCAAGGCACTTTCTTTGGTCGTAACTCATTAGGTGGCGTGTTAAACATTACCACCAAAGCGCCAACAGATGTATTTGAGGGTAAAATTATAATGGGTGGTGAGAGTTACAAAACCACTGGTAGCTCATATAACTTTACCGGCATTCTTAATATGCCTGTGTCTGATACCTTCGCCATGCGGGGTGTTTATTACTATGAAGATAGCTCTGGCATGGTGAAAAACGCCTGTGCCGCTGGAGCATCTGCTGCCAGTTGTCCGGGCATGGTTGAAAACAATACCATTGCAACCGGCTCACCAGACAGCGGCCATGAATATCATATGGGCCGACTGAAAACGACTTGGAATGCGTCATCAAACACCACAGTTAACACCACGTTGATTTATACCAAAGAAGAGCAGGGCACCGACGAAAATGTGCCCTCTGGCGTGATGGATTTAGACTCTGTTGATACCTTTGGCACAGGCTCTGCTATCGATCCGGGCACTGGGTTTTATCCACAAAATCGCAGCTGGCTCAGTCACGATTTACAGGAGTTTACCAATAACGAATCAATGGTGGGTATTGTTGATATTACGCATGTGGTCAGTGACGACTTAACAATAAACTCGATTACGGGGTTCATTGATGCCGAACTTTCAAGATGGTTCGACAATGATTTGGTTGGCGGTGCCGATACGCTTTATCGTAGCAATCTTTATGAGGGATTTTCTTGGAGCACCGAATTAAGAGCACAATGGTCACTCGAAAGTGCCGATTTCACCGCTGGCTTTTTGGTGGCTGATGACGAGCAAAAACAAGCGAATAAAGTGGGTGTATCGAGCAATTCTACCGGCACCTTAGACGGAATAGGATTCTTACCGCCTTTTCCTGCTGATTTAGGGCTGCTGCGCAACAGTCGTAATTTCGGTGTTGAGTCTTTGGCATTGTTTGCCGATTACACTTGGCATCAATCAGACAAACTTGACCTAATCGTGGGCGCTCGTTATACCCGCGACAAAATCACCAACGAATTTGCGGCTTTTGGCATTGCCCCCACTTGTTGTTTCCCTGACTCTCCCGGTTATCCCGGTGGACCGGGTTATGACTTTTATCAGAGTTTTGAAAACTACGCACGACCAGAGGTCAGTGGCAAACGTACCTTTAGTGATGTTTCACCACGCTTTGTTGCTCGTTATGAATTAGATGATGGCTTAAATATCTACGGTACTATCTCTAAAGGTTATAAAGCGGGCGGAACCAGCTTGGGTAATAACACTAACGATGGTGATATCGCATTCTCGGTGCCTTTTGATGCCGAAACGCTGTGGAATTACGAAGCGGGTTTTAAAGGTGACTTTTTAGATGACCGTTTACGTGTTAATGGTTCTATTTATCAACTGGATTGGAGCGATTTGCAGCTTGAATCTTTCCGCTTTTTAACGCCGGGAGATTTGTCATCTAACTTCGAACAGACCATTAATATCGAAGAGGCTCAAGCCTTTGGTATGGAGCTAGAGTTTGTTGGCGTCGTCACCGAAAACTTTACTCTAAGCGGTGGTTTGGGTTATCAAGATACCGAGATCACCAGCAATACCTCGGCAGAGATTACCGGCGGATTTGTGGTGCATCTTAAAGGGTTAGAAATTCCTAAAGCCCCTAAGTTTACGGCCAACTTAGTGGGTGAATACCGCTGGTATATGGATAACTCAGATGTGTGGTTGCGACTGGAACTTATTCACCGCGATGGCCAATATTCTGATGTTGAAGGTTTAACCAATAAGCAAACTCGCGGCCCATCGCCAAACTCCGGTTTGGTTAGAGCGATGCCATATGGTGAGTTTCCTTATTTAAGCCCTGACTACAATATTGCTAACCTTAGGGCTGGCTGGACTCAGGAGCAGTGGGCGGTGACTTTCTATGTTCAAAATCTGACAGATAAAGATTATTATACAGGCACCCAAGAGAACTTTGGCGTTTCGGGTATTCGATTACGCCCGCATCCACGAACCATTGGTGCGAGCGTTTCTTATCGGTTTGAGTAGGATTTAGAGCGGTAGGTCGGTAACAGTTTGTGTTGCAGACCTACTCGCTTTGATTTAGTCACCACAACAGGAGAAATATGATGAGTAGTCCACTTGGTGGTTTTTATATTGGTGCTTATAACCGCAAAAAAGCAGCGGAACAAGAGCAAAAAGCTAGGGTTAAATTAACTGCTGATGTCGCGCTTTATTTTGATGGTCAGTGTGTTTTTGAGCAGCAACTGTTTATTGAAGTCGGTATAAAAGGGTTGTTTAGCAGCGACTCGGCACAAATTGAGGTGACTTCATCAATATCTGATAGTGGTTTGTGTTGTTTGGAACTGGATGTTTGTGGCAAAGGCGCTTATGAGCACTTAGGTAAAATTGGCGCTCAACAAGTTAATTTGGCACCCGGTGACAGCTTGACAACACAAGTTTGCGCTAATGAACGGGTTAAGGTTGCGATTGCCCAAATTGGGCCTGTAGACCAAAAATGATGGCTGGTGGGTAAGGCCGATATGTTTTTGGCTTCATAGGTTAAACATCTACAGATGTAAAATGCTCTAAGGTTTATAACAATATTGGAGCATGATTTTGTTGTAGCGTTCGGCGTAGTTATAACCCGTGCGCCACCAACGGCGATGTTCTGAATCAACAATTTTATCTTCCATTCCGGTCAGGTAGCGAAATCGACACTGTTGTTTGACTTTGTCTGTCTCTTCTGTACTAACACCCGGTAAAATAGCCCCTCGTACGCTTAAAGCCAGCAAGCGGTGATCTTCATTTTTAATGGCCTGAGCCGTATCTTTATCACTGTCGGCATACATCACCCAACTTAATAATTTTAGCTCTTTTGGTAGCTGATCGGATGTGGGTTTAGTGCTGGTGCAATTGCATAGCAGTGGTATTAGCCATAGCCAATATCTGCTTTTTATCGCATTTGTGCCAAACCCTCTTTTCATCTTTTCACCTAGTTAATTATCACATTGCTTAAAAAGTGTAGATCAGTCCCTTTGCTTTTGCGAAAGGCTATTAATGTAAAAAACATAAACTACAGGTGTAGACATAAGATGTTTTCATGCTACACTGACTACAGTTGTAGATTATTGATGTTTTTGTAGTCAAAGGGGTCGTGTCATGAAAAAACCAAACAAACAATCTGAAATCACCGATGTTATCTATACCTTTGCGGTTACTGCCGTTTTGGCTTCATTGCTGTCTTTCACCGTGCCGACCGAGGCCGCGGGTTGGGATAAATCACAAACTCAGATAGTTTTGACACAAATGCAGGCCCAGCGCGATGAATAATAAAATGTTGGTATTACTGACCTTGGTATTGGCTTTGACCACACTCAAGGTGGTGGGTGGCAGTAACACTTGTAATAATTTGCGAAAAACTTTTATCGTTGCAACCGCCAGCGCTGACGACACCTATGAAATGGGGGTTTGTGAGGGTATCGCCGACAACCCTGACAAAGCGTTTGCTTATTTGTCGATGGCAGTGAACAAAGGCTTTAATGATGCTGATTGGATGATGGCAGACCCCGATCTTGAACAATTGAGCCAAGACCCACGATGGTTACCTTTGGTTCAACGTACTGAAAAAATCCAGCAAGATTTGTTGGTTTCTACCTTACAGGAAAATAAGTTGTGATAAATCGGATTAATAAAGGTGTGGTCATACTTTGTGGCGTGTTTTTTTGTTATCAGTTTCTGTTCCCTACCTTGGTTCAAGCTGCACCCTTTAAACTGGCAGAGGCGGACACTGCTGTTATAGATGTTAAACCCAGCGCTTTGACGCAGCTTGATAGTCCGAAGTGGCGCGCACTGACCAATAAGCCGTTGGATTTTAATCGAGCACTGGATGTGGTGCTTGAAAAACCTGGACAGGTGATCCAACTGTTTAGTGACAAAGTAATACTCGATTACGATTTTAACGGCATTGCAACTATTGAACCCGGTGGCAAGTTGCACGCTGTACGCCAAACACCTTTTGGTTTGACGTCGGTGAAAGTTGAAGGTAACAAAGATGGTGGCGTTAGCTATCAATACGAGATTGATGGGCAGCAGGTTGTTGATCAATGGGGCGCGCAGCAATTTGTCGAGCAAATATTGCATGACAGTGTAGGTGAGGGAATTCACCGCTTAAAAGTGAGTCAGTTAACCGTATTGACGTATGTTAATCGTCGAATTGTAAAAACTAAAACCAATGCTCGAAAATTGACGGGCAATCGTTTGGTCAGTGCTTTGCGCAATGAAGACGGTTTTTTCTCGGTGCAAGATTTGAAGATCACTAAGGCGATTCTCAATTCGCCTGAACTGCTGCGAAAAAGAGAAAAACGCCTGCTGGATGTGAATGGCTTCCATGATCAAAAGCAAAGCATGTTCTTTTTTGGAATAGCCAGCAGTGGCAATCACCGAGTTAATTCATTTCCAGATGGTGCTTTGAATTTCAGCCACACCAATGAAGATGGTACCGTAGAAAATACCCATTACCAATTGAACAACGATTCACTCTATCGAATTTTTGTCGAGGCAACCGGACAGAGATATATGCCAGAAAAAACTGAACAAGCGATGGTCGATTACTTTGTTCGATTGCATTTTAAGCAGCAAAACAATCAAGTTACTTGGTTGCGAGAATAGGTTGAGCAAATTGTAACTAAATAAAATGCAGGCTTGCCCAGCCAAGTGAAAAAAACTACACTGTCTACTGTTGTAGTCCTGTATAGAAAAACCAACAAAAGGTGAAATATGACAAACCCTGCAAAAACACTTAGCGATGTGCAATTGTCCATTATGAGTGCGCTGTGGCAGATAGAGCAAGGGTCGGTGGCCGAAGTATTGGCTGCCCTGACCGATAAATCTTATGCCCGTACCACGGTGGCAACAATGCTGACCAGATTAGAAAAACAAGCGTATGTTGTCTGTAAAAAAGTCCACGGGGTTAATGTTTATTACCCGCTGGTTGAACAGCAAGCGGTGCAGGAGTCTTCTATTAGTCAGTTGCTGAAGAATTTCTTTGGTGATCAAAAATCCAATTTAGTGTCGTTTTTGTTGAACGAAGATGTCAGCGAAAAGGAATTGCAACAAGTTAGGGAATTGCTAGACCAGAAGCAACAAAAAGCCAGCCAGTCTAAATAACTGTTGATGAGTGAAATGTTGAGCCCCAGATGTTAACGCCAAAGTTCTTGCTTTCAGACTTCTTAATACCAGAACTTCTTATACCAGAGTATTGGCTCACCGGGCTGGGCTCTTGGGGTGTCTCTTATCTACTGCACAGCACGGTGATCCTTGGGGTTGTTTTGTTGTTGACCCACTTTGGAAAATTCATCTCTGAAAGCCGCAAAGATGTATTATTGAAAATGGGGTTAGTGGCCGGTATTTTGACAGCCTCACTCCAGTTTGTGCAAAGCTCTAATGGCGTATTTGTCAGTACCATTGTCTTTGATGTGGCGCCAGCGCCAGCCGAAACTGGCAATCAGATAAGCAGCGAAAGTCGAATTATTTCAACCAAAAACCTGATTATGGTGGTGCCAGAACAAATGGCTGCTGCCCCGGTTGGTCAAGACGGGCAACGATTTACCATCAATTGGTTAAATGGTTTGTTGGCCTGTTGGTTCATCGGTTGTGTGTTTTTTGCTTTGCGCTTTGTGTGGTTGTGGCAGTCGTTTAAACACACCATTGGCCAACGTACTGTACTTGAGCATCAGCCCACGATTGACTTGTGTTGTCGGCTTAAAGATAAAATGGGTATTCACCGCCAGATTGATCTTACCCAGTCAGACCAAATCACCTCGCCGATGGCCATCGGGTTATCGCAGATTTGTATTCCCCATGGTTTGTGGCTAGAAGTCGACGAAGAGCAGCTGACTGCAATTATCGCCCATGAACTGGCCCACCTGTCTCGAATCGACCCTATTTGGTTATTTTTTTGGCATATCATGTCGATTGTATTTTTCTTTCAACCGTTTAATAAACTCACCCAATTGAGCTTTCAATCTCGCGCTGAATTTCTTGCTGATGCGACAGCTGTGCGCCAAACCAAAGACCCAGTGGCCATGGTCAACAGCTTAATGAGTGCCGCTAAACTGGCCAATAGGGGTTCTATTAGCTCGTTGACCAGCCATTTATTAGGGCGAAACGCCACTATTGTTGAACGCTCCCGGTTGTTGCTAAGTGAGAAGCTGGTGAAGACTAAAACCTCGGTGTCTTTTATTTTGATAGCCGCAACGGTCATTGTTGTTACCTCGGCATTGCTGCTACCGTCAATCTCGCTGGCCAGCAAAGAGGTTGGCGTTGATATGGCAGAGCAAGTCGAATTGACCGCTGCTAACAGTCAGCCTTGGGAAACTTATATTAACAGTACTTTGCGTTTTCAAACCAATCTTAATTACCGGGAATCGATTGCGGGTAAGCAAATTATTTTGCAAACCAGAAGGGTTAATTTTTCTCACGACTTAGACGGAATTGCCCGTTTAGGACCCTTTGGTGAATTGCGTTTTATCAGTCGTAGTATTTATGGTACCCGCTCTTTGGTGATCACTGCTGATTGGCGAGGCGATGCGGTTTACCAATTCAAAGTGGGTGATGAACTGATATTTGACCAACAAGCGGCTACGCAGTTTATCCGTCAATTGTTGGATGAGGGCTTGGGGCAAAGCGATGAATTTAAACGCAAAATGTTAAAAATGTATGTTGACCCTTTGCCAGCCACCAAAAAAATCAGCAGCTATCAATTGGCCCTTGAGGACCTGAACCGAGCGTTGGTCAATCAAAACGGTTACTACTCAAAAGGCGATTTGGTCGTTGTACAAGCGATGCTCGACTCTCCACAGGTTTTTGATGATGCCGACCAAGAGGCAAAATCACAGCAACGTTTCTTTAATGCCATGGCTCATAGCGGTGCGTATATGGCTTCAGTCAATGACTTTGGTTATTTGTCGATATCTCATAAACAACAAAACAATGTTCAGGTTGCCACCCGTTATAACCTCAATAACGCTCCTTTGCTTGACCTGTTTGTTAAAGCAACTGGGCGCAGTTATGTTGCGGGTGAAAGCGAAAAGGCTTTGGTTAAGTTTTTGGTGCGTTTGCATTTTAATGTGCCGCCAGATGGCATTAAATGGCTGGAAGAGTAATTTGCGCCCCCATTTGTCAAGAAGACACCTAGGTGGTTTGTGCATTGCCTATTTGTGTTTGTGTAGCAGTTCGTTCAAACCTTGGGGTTTTTCGCCACTGTCTCGTGCTGAGCAAACCACTATTTTTGTTGTTAACCACGGCTGGCATGCCGGTTTGGTGATCCCCGCCAATGTATTGGGCCACAAGCTTGAAGTTATCTCCCCCTATTTTGATTCTCCTGCTTTTTATGAATTGGGTTGGGGTGATAGCGGTTTTTATCAGGCTGAAGAAATTACCGCAGGTCTGGTCGCTAAGGCCCTACTGTGGCCAAGCGAGTCGGTGATGCATGTGGTGGCATTGCCGATGGAGCCGGTGAGTTATTTCTCTGGCAGTGAAGTGGTTGCGTTAACTTTATCATCTGAGGGGGTTAAGCGTTTAACCGCACGTATTGCTGCTTCGTTTAAGTACGACAGCAATGGGCGACTCGAAAAGATGCGACCGGGTTTGTATGGTCAAAGTCTATTTTTTGTTGGCGCTGGCACTTATCACGGGTTTAATACTTGCAACAGCTGGACGGCTAATGTACTGGCCAGTGGTGGTGTGCCTATAGACGATTGGCTGAGCTTAACCTCAGGTAGTGTGATGGTACAAACTCGGCAGGCTTTGTTGGCGATTAAAAGCGCTCGCGTAGCAAAGTAGATAGCAGGCCTAACAAGAGCGGCAATTAAGGGACGACATTGTGAACGAACAAGAAAACTGCTAACCTGCGCGCTCAAATTTTAGACCAATTAATCTCTAAAATGACAGTAACTAAGGATATATCATGGAAAATGTAAACCCCTATGAATCACCTGAAGCCGACTTAGAGCAAGAGCAACCACAAACTTACAAACCCAAAGTTTTTGCTATTAATGGTCGTCTGGGCCGGGCGCGTTACTTGTGTTATTCCTTTGCTTTTACTTTTTTTCTTATTATTGTTATCGGTGCGGTAGGAGGCTTGTCAGGTCTTATCAGTGAAACTGGTGAAATGTCGACTGTGCACTCATTATTGGTTTCCATGCCGATATTACTTTTGATAGTGATTATGGCTAGGCGCCGTTTACATGATCTAAATTTCAGTGGCTGGTGGTCGATTTTGATGTTGATACCTTTAGTCAGCATCATTCCTAGTTTGTTTTTGATGTTCGCTCCGGGCAACAAGCACGATAATGACTATGGATTGAAGCCCGCTAAAAATGGTGCTTTGGTTTATATTTTCATGAGCTTATTTATTGTTGTATTTGCGGGTCTGATTGCAGTTGTTGCACTACCTTTTTACCAAGAGTATATGAGTCAGGCATAACCTAATACTCATTAGGTGTTGTCAGCTACCACTTGGTTTCGCCCCGCTTCTTTACCCTGATACAACAGGGCATCAGCGCGATTGATACAATTCATCAACTCTTCACCTGGGTTGAAAATGGTCAATCCAAAAGTCATTCTGACGTCAAGTTGTTGGTCTTCGTAACTGAAGCTGGCCATTTCTATCATTTGCCTAATTTTATCGGCGATGACAAGCGCTCCTTCAATGTGGGTGTCGGGTAGTAGAAAAATAAACTCTTCTCCACCCCAGCGGGCAACGCTGTCTTGTTCGCGGATGGCTTGTTTCATCAACCTTGATACTGCTTGCAATACATAATCACCGGCATCGTGTCCATAGTTGTCGTTGAACGATTTGAAGTGGTCGATATCGGCCAATGCCACGGCAAAGGGTGATAGGTTGCGTTTGCTGTGCGCGACCTGAGTTTTGGCTGTTTCAAAAAACGCCCGGCGGTTAGGTAGGCCAGTTAGGTAGTCGGTGTTTGATACGTTTTCTAGCGCCTGATAAGCCTGTGCATTGTCTAGGGCAATGGCTGTGTAGCTGGCCAAAATGCTAAGCAATTCAACGTTAGATTCTGAATAAGCATTGAGTTTAGGGTCTTGCACTGTGATACAACCAATCACTTTGCCCTTATGGGCTTTAAGCGGTTGATACAATACCGATTGCATTTTTGAACCGGCCATCGGCTGGCTCAGTTCGCCAATATAGGCAATGGCATCTTCTCTTTTGTTGAGCACCACGGTTCTATCTTGGGTGATGCATATAATGGCCAAATGACTTTTATTATCTAAATCAATGCTGAACGTTGGTAACTGCTGATTATTCTCAATCACGTTACTAAAATGTAGTTTGTTGGATTGATGGTCGATGGTTGCCAAGGCGAAAACGTGGGCACTGAGTGAATGGCTAACATGCTTGTGGAGGCGCCGAGAAATGCTTTGTCCATCTAATGTGGCATTTAGCTCTTTGCTGATATGCGCCAACGTTTCTAATTCGCTGGTGCGTACTTTCACCAAAGCTCGCAACTCTGCGGCCTGTTTATTTAATTGGTGGGTGCGCCATCGCAACAGCTGATGGACCAGCAAAACCATTACCACTAACATTAATATTTTGAACGCTATAGTCTGCCAAAACTTGGGCAATACGGTGATCAGCCGTTGTTCTATGTCTGTGCGTTCATGGCCTTTGGGGTTGAGTTTGTTATTGTCGGCTAAGACTTGAAGTTTGTAGTCGCCGGGGGCTAGGTTGGTATAACTTATTTGACGGTGCTCGGCGTCTGTCGAGGTCCATTGGTCATTAAAACCCAACAGGCGATATTGGTAGTTTATTGAGTCGGACGAAAAATAATCGAGCGCGGCAAATTCGACAGTAAACCCCTTATTCTGAGGTTGTAAGATCAGTCCTTTTTGCAGCTGTCTTGTCGAGCGCCTTTTGCCATCAACTGTTAGTTTGGTAAAGCGAATAGGGGCTGAAAATTTTTCGGTGATGATTCGCTCGGGCGTGACTCGCAGTAATCCCCGAGTGCCACCGTAAAAGAGATGACCCTTAAAGTCTTTACCAAAGGCTCCGGTCCATGTATTGCCAATATCAACACCTTGGGGGTGACCAAATGTCGTGGTTTGCCAGCTGTTAGGTTCAATCATTAGCAATGATTTCGAATCGATTATCGCCCAGATTCTGCCAAGGTTGTCTTCGAGTAGGTTCTCTCGCCAGCCAGGAGACTGTTTTGTCAATTGGTTAACCGAATCAAAGCGGGCTTGTTTACCGTCCCAGTATGACATTAAGCTGATGTCTTTTGCAGTTGTGGCCCATAACCGATTTTTACTGTCTAGCAGTAGTGTGGTGACGTGGTTGTGAGGCAAAGAATCGGGGCGGTTGGGGTCATTGATTATTCTGACGCTTTTGCCCGTTTTGGTGTCAAAAGCATTTAACCCTTCATAGGTGCCAATCCATAAAGTGCCTTGTTGGTCAAACATCAGCGCTTCGATTGAGTTGCTGGTTATGGAGTGCGCATTGGTATTTTGATGGCGATATATTGAAATTTTATTTGTTTGCGGGTTCAATTTCGCTAACCCGCCCTCGGTGCCTAACCACAAGATCCCTTGCGCATCACTGGTGATGGTACCAATCAGATTGTGGGGCAGGCCATTGGCAATGGTGTAATGCTGTAATTGAGGTGAACTAGCATAGTAACGATAAAGGCCATGGGCAATCGTGCCCAGCCAAATGGAGCCATCCCTGCCTTGGTATAATGATTTAATCTGTTTGTCGTTTAATATTGCCAGTTGCGGGATATCGATTTGCTCAGACAAGGTTGCATCAAGTACTAAAACGCCTCGCCCCCGAGTGCCTATCCACGTCTGGAAACTGACTTGTTCGTCGCCTGCCTGCTTCTTGACGACCTGTAAGGTAGAGAAAATGTCAGGATAGTTGAGTAAGCCATTATTTTTGTCGCCGCTATTGCTGTGGCGTAGGGTATGAAAAGCTTTGTTGTTTGCGTTATGGCGATTGAGACCATGGCCCCAAGTGCCAACCCAAACTATGTTGGTTTTGTCGACTAGCAGGCTACCAATGCTATTGTCACTTATCGAGGATTTAAGCAATGGATTTGACTGGATTTTACGCAACACATTCAGGCTTTTACCATCGAGCACATCAATACCGCCGCCAAACGAGCCGACCCAGACTTGTCCTTTGGTGGGCTCGGCAAATGCTGAGATTAAAGGGTGGCTGAGTTGATTGGCACCAGTGCCTGCCCGCACCTGTCTGAATAATCCTGTTTTGGGTTGATAAACGTTAATGCCATGTTCGTAGGTGCCAATCCAAATTTGTTGTCTGCTGTCTTGAAACAGGCGATAGACTTGATGTCCGGTCAATCCCGGTGACAGTTTGGTGTCGATATGTTCAAACGTTGTGCTGCCCTTGGATAATCTGTCGAGTCCTTGCCAGGTGCCTATCCACAAGTTTTCTTGATGGTCGAGCAACAAGATGCGTACGCGGTCATCATTAAGGCTAGAAGAATCGTTTTTGTTGTGGCGAGAGTGTTCAAAGGGTTTGCCCAGCGTAAAATGGTCGAGGCCACCATAAGTGCCTATCCATACGCCGTCTTGGCCGTCGTTGGTGATGGCTTCAACTCGGTTATCCGCTAGGCTGTGGGGGTCAGAAGGGTTGTGTTGATATTGAGTCAAGGTTTCTTTTACATTGTCATAAATGAACAAACCATCGTTCATGGTACCAATCCAAACCCGGTTATTGTCGTCGACCATTAGGGCTCGAATATAACTGGATGCCAGTCTGTTTTGTGCGTCTAGGTTTGCCGTAAAAGGGGGTTGGTAGTCGTAGCCGTCAAAGCGAATTAAACCGCTTTGGGTGCCAATCCAGATAAAACCACTGCGGTCTTGAGCGAGACGGGTGATGGCATTATTGGGCAGTTTTTCTACATCGAGTTGTTCAAACAGTAGCTGGCCAATCTGGGCGTTTTTATCTAGTAACGAAGCATTAGATAAAGGCAGGTAAAGCAGTATCAAGAAGGTTAACCAACGTGTCATTTTTTGATATTTAAGCACAGAACAAATCATTAAAAAATTATAGCAGAGTATCACTTGACCCTCTTGTCATGTGCATTCTAAGCGCAATTTTTATTTCAAATGGCTTAAAAGCTCAGCTTGAGCCTGCACCAAAGCCCGTTTTTTCTCGGCTAACTGTTCGCTTATCACCTGTATTTCTATAGACAACTCATCACAGTGCGCTTGCACTTTTTGACATTGTTGATTAGCGGTAATCGCTTTGTGCACAGTTTGCAAAAATTCACTGGGCTCTATCGGTTTGGTGATTAATTCGAAGATCCTGCGTTTGCTGACGATACCATCTATTTTATTGCTGTTGAGGGTACTGATGAGCAGTAAAAATAGGCTGCTTGGCAGTTTAAGGCGAATCGTTTCAAAGAGTTCTGCACCGCTCATTTTGGGCATATTGAGGTCGCAGATCACCAGTTGAACAATTGAGGGATTTACCAAGTCATCTAATAATTCAAATGCTTGAGCCGTGCTGGATGCGCACAGCAATTCAAATTGGTCCTCAAGTAGCAAAGTTAATACTTTGAGGTTTTCGACTTCGTTGTCAATTAACAACACCTTAGGACGTTCGGGGTTTGGGGCAGGCATTTGAATATGTTTCATGTCAAATACAGGGGTGCTTATTGTATCTAAAGTTGGCTTCGAAGCTGAGTGAGGTTCTGCCATGGTTATACCGGCAAACTAACGGATAACTCGGTACCCGTGTCGTTGGTGGATTTTAATTTAATATCGCCACCAAGCTCTGTGACTAGGCTGGCACAAATGGTCAACCCAAGACCGGCAACACAACCGTTTGTGCGGGTAGTGTAGAAGGGGTCGAACAATTTTTGCTGGGTGGTTTCATCCATACCACAACCGTTATCTTTTATGCAGATTGTTAAATGGCCGTTCACTTGTGCGCTTTTTATTTCAATCAAGCCTTTGAGTTGTGGCTGTTGTTGTTTTTTGTGCTCGATGGCCTGACAGGCATTGACCGCCAAATTCATAAAGACTTGAGAGAGCCTTGCCGGGAAACACAAAGGTGAATCGGTCAGTTGATGGGGCGAAGTTATGTCGATGTCTGGGTGCCGGGTGTCAATAAGGGCAATGGTTGAATCAAGTAACTCGCCAATGGGCATTTGTTGTTCTGAATCTTGATTACTTTGACTAAATGCTCGCAGATTATCGACAATGGCTTTGATTCGCTTGCTGCCCAGTTGAGCGGTTTGCGACAGCTCGGTCACTTTGACAAAGTTGTCGTCAAAGGCTTTAAGTACTTGGCTGTCGGCGGTGTTTCCACCTGCCAGCTGTTTGAGAAATGCTTTGATTTTGGTGATTTCTTTTTCAATCAAAAATGTTGCGGTGTGCGTAAAGTTGGCCGGTTCGTTAATTTCAAGAGCAACACCTGAGGTTAACATGCCTAAGGAGTTCATTGTTTGTGATTGTTTAAGTTGCTGCTGGGCGGCGATAAGCTCGGTGTTTTGCGCTTCGATTTTGCGTTTTTGCTGCTCAAGTTCGGTGTGACACAGAGCATTGTCTACGGCGATAGCTGTGTGTCTGGACAAGGTGCGAACCATATCGAGTTGTTGCTCGGAGTAGGCGTTGGGCTCTGGACTTTGCAGGCTCAGGCAGCCAACCATTTTGTCACCAATGATAAGCGGTATATAAACCACAGTGGTCATTTGCTTACCAAAAGCGGGTTGGGGCATAGGCTGATTAAAATGTTGCTGCCACTGCTCGTGGTCGTTGATAATCAATTCTTGCTGGTGCTTGACACACCAAGAGGCTGGCGTGCTTTGGTCATTGAGGTCAAAATCTACCGCTGGAGCTTTTTTCTTATCTTCGACAACCAACGGCATATGGATTCTGTTTTTGTCTTTTTGCAAAATACCGAGCGTAAAAATATGTGCATCTAATACTTTGTTAAGACTCTGATAGACCTGTTCGATGACGACATTTAAGTCAAGATTGGCCGTCAAATCGCGCCCAATTCCGCCAAGCATGACCATGTTGGCCTGAGATTGTTGTAATTGTCTGTTGGCGCGTTTGCGCGAGGCATTGACCCATAAACTGAAGATAATTAAACCCGCAAAAATAAATACTGTGGCAAAAGCTAATACCAATATCTTTTTCTGACTGATAATCGCCCCTTCTTGTTTGCTATTTATACCGGCCATAGATTCTAACTCTTCTTGCTTAGCGGCCAAAAAAGCTTCCTTTTCAACGATTTGCTCGTTCAAAAAGGCGACTTTCATGCCCTGATCTCGTAATCGGTTAAGTTGTTCAGAATTGCGTTTTTCTCGAACTGTTAGCTTAGCTTCTTGGTCTTGTAATGTTTCGCTGGTTTGTGTCACATCAAGATTGAGCTTGTCTAATTGTGCTGCTCGGCTTTTGAGTTGTGCTTCTTGATTGGCAATTTCTGCCCTAAATGTTTTCATTTGTTGTTTTTGGTGCTTAATTTGCTGTTGCTCTGTGGCCAAGGTGCGGCTGGTTTGTTTCAATTGGTTTTCTTTTTCGAATAAGTCGAGTTTGACTTTTTGCAACGCCAATTCAGATGCGCGAAACAACTCGGCAACGTCAATTTCGGTGCCGCCAAGCAATAAAAGGTTGGGGTCAATCACCAGTTTTTCGAAAACGATGTTACTACGGTTCATTTCAAAGCTTAAGGCGTTATTGGTTATTGACAGAAAATTGATCATTAAGTCGTGTTGGTTGGTGGCCTGATTGGAGATCAGTAGGGTGTTGGTTTTTCTAGTATTGTTGGCTACTTGCGCTATTGATTCGACGTGACTGGCGCCCAAATAAACCACTTGATTACTGCTTGCGTCTATTGAGCCAACATCGGTTTTAAATACTATTAAGGGTTTACCCTTCACCCTGATTGTTTTCGCTGCTGTTAGTAGTTCTTCATAGAGGATGTTTTCGTCGCCGACAAATGCCACGCGATATTCAGAAAAATTATCTTCATCGGGCCAGCTGACATATTGCAGTATTTTAAAAATCATGGCAGAACGTACCAAATAATCAGGCTGGTCTTGGGCTGTGATTGTTGTGGAAGTACACATCAGCACACAAACTAACAACCAGGTACTAAGTCCTTCTTTTAACATTGTTTTTTTATTCTTTAAAAAGGACAATAACGGGGGCATGTAGATTCCTAAGTTGCCAATTTGCGATAAAAGCAGACGGTTTTTATCTTACTTAAAGTTGTTGTGTAAAGCCAGTTGGTATTAATCGAGTTCTTAACTAGTTGCTTTTTATTAGATTGGTGCTTGCATTGTTCACAAATTAGGCTTATCGTTTGAATACGGCTCGGCACTGTACTTATCCTTATTGTTAGCAGATAACTACGGTCCCGAGCTTTTTATTTTCTGATACTGTTAAAAACACTATGCAGTTTAAAGGATTGATTATCATGGATAGAAAAATAGCGTTTTTCGTCGACGGCGGGTACTTCATTTCCCGATTACGTTTTTTCCACAGGCATTACTTCAAAAACACCGACTTAACTTGTGAACATGCCATTAATATTCTCTATAAGATGGTCAATCGTCACAAATGCAAAGAAAACCTCAATCGTGACGAAATGTATCGAATTTATTATTACGATGCCCCCGCGATAGACTGCCAGCAACAAACAGGTTGATTTTTGCCCGTTTTTTTGCTTCAATAGCGCCCTGTAAAATGGAAGGCATGGGGCCAACCCGCCAACATAGAGGAGATTTATCATGAACTTGTGTCGAATAGCATTCCCACTTCTTATTAATAATCGAATTTTTCAGTCCTCGTTAAACTAACGCGATGAATTTCGGGCTGAATATTAAACACCATAAATTATTTTCTACCACTGCTTAGCTTGGTAATTCATCTGCGTTATTAATCCTTATTAATAACAAGCAGGCTTTGGCCTGTGCACAGAGAAAAAATACCATGAGCGCGTTACTACAATTAATAGATATTTCCTTTTCACATTCTCACGAAACCCTATTCGAAGGGTTGAATTTAACCATTAATCAAGGTGACAAAATTGGTCTTGTTGGCCATAACGGCACCGGAAAAAGTACCTTATTGGCGCTAATAAAAGGCGATCGCGAAAACGATAGTGGGGAGATTAGAAAACCCAACTACGTTAAAGTCGGCATCGTCGAACAGTTCGTGCCACCTCAATTATATCCGCTAACCCTAATTGATACTGTCATTAACCTTTTTGCCGAAGATGAAAGGCTGGCTAACCGTTGGCAGGCAGAAAGTCAGTTATTGGCATTGGGATTTGCACAAACTCAATTCGATTTGCCTGTAAAAGGACTCAGTGGTGGCCAACAAAATTTGATGTTGATTGCCAGAGCATTGATTCTACAGCCTGATGTTTTGCTGATGGATGAACCGGGCAATCACATGGATATAGCGGCCATGACCCGCTTGGAACACTTTTTGAAGCATCAATGTCAGTGTCCATTTTTGATGATTTCGCACGATCAGCATTTGCTTGATAATGTCTGCAAGAAAACCGTGTTTTTAAGAGATAAACGCACCTATGAGTTTGATTTGCCTTTTGAGCAGGCAACCGAGCGGCTGCGACAGGCCGATGAAGTGGCACAAAAGCACCGGGCACTAGAAGAAAAAGAGATCAAACGATTGCAAAGCACGGCTAAACGTTTGGCGATTTGGGGTCGTGAACACGACAACGAAGAGTTGTCACGCAAGGCCAAAACCATTGAAAAAAGGGCTGAAAAACTCAATCAAAACAAGACTGAAGTCAGTAAAGGGTCGCCACTGAATTTAACCCTTAAAAACCTCAACCTTGGGGCAAAGCAGGTATTGGCAATTGAAGATTGTGACATCAATACGCCAGATCAGGTGCGAAAACTGCTGAATATTGAACAGTTGTTTATTCGGCCCGGTGAGCGCATTGCATTGTTGGGGGTGAATGGCGTGGGTAAATCATCGACGCTTGAAACCATTCGAAAGAAATATGCCACTGATGATAAAGAGTCTGGCAATATTCGCTTTAACCCGCGTGCACAGTTGGGTTACTACGATCAGGAGTTGGCTTGTCTAGATAAAGAGCAGTCAAGGTTAGACTGGTTAAGAGACAATACGCCGGTCAATGAAGATGAGTTGAAACGCTCGTTAATTAATGCCGGAGTGCCATATCAAGATTTCAGTCGCACGGTGAATACTTTAAGTGGTGGCGAAAAAGCGCGGATGATGTTTATGACGTTTTCGCTGAATCAGCCGAATTTCATGATCCTCGATGAACCGACTAACCACATTGATTTGGCTGGCAAGCAACAGTTAACCGAACAGTTGATGCAATCGGGGGCGACCTTGCTTATCACCAGTCATGACAGGCATTTTTTGGATAAAGTCGCGACCCGCTGGATTTGGATTGACCAAGGTAATTTGGTTGAAGTGACCAGTGCTGATGCTTTTTACGAAAGTTTGTTGGCCCAGTCGGAGCAGGTGGCAGAGCCCTTAGCGAAGAAAGGAGCCTCAGCTAAACAAGGAGCGTCAGCCAACAAAGGAGCCTCAGCCAGCAAAGTAGCACAAGCCCCACAACCGCAAGTTGTGTCAGCAGCATCGCCACTTGATGATGAAGATGCCATTTTACAAAGGATTGATGAATTGGAAAGTAAACTTGCAGCTGACAAGGTTCGCAAGGCTAAGTTTCAAAAGTTAGAGCTGCAAGTTAAGTGGCAACAGGAGTTGACTGAGTTGTGGCAAAAGGTCGGTTAATGTGAATTAGTCTCGACTTAAATCTCGCTCAAAGCCCGTATTTACGGGCTTTTTATTATAATCACTGATGGGGAGGCGAACGCAAATCACGGTGCCTTCATTCTCGCTAGATTCTACTTCTATACTGCCATTGTGTTCTTCAATGATGCCAAATGAAATCGCCATGCCTAAACCCGTGCCTTCACCAACTCCTTTGGTGGTGTAAAACGGTTCGAATAGCTTCTTTTTGGTTTGTTCACTCATACCTGCGCCATCGTCTGATATGGTCACTTCAATTTGCCCCTCGAACTGGCGAGAGTTGATATTGATTTTGCCCAAGGCGGTGGAATTGTGCTCGCGTTGCTTTTGCGAAATGGCATCGCAAGCGTTGACAATCAAATTCATTAACACCTGATTGATTTGCGCCTGATGACAGGCAAGTTTTGGGGTGGGTTCAAAATTAGTTTCAAACTCGGTGATTTTCAGGTGCTTAGAGCGGACCAAATTGACGGTTGATTGAATGCAGTCGCTGATATTAACCAGCACTTTTGCACTGGCATCAAGCCGTGTAAAAGCAGCCAAGTCTTGAACAATCACTTTGATTCGGTCAATACCATCTTTGACTGTGTTGATGTGTGCAAACAATGGGTCGAATTGTGTGTTCAGCCCTTGCACAACACTGGCCTCGGTATCGTCTCCGGCCAAGTCAAAAATGTAATCACGACATTGATTTAAATCGACTTCAAGGTTGTGTACGCCAACATAAGCAAAGTTTGTTGGGTTGTTGATTTCATGCGCCACACCAGCTGTTAGCGACCCTAATGACGCCATTTTCTCTGACTGAACCAATTGAGCCTGCGCATTTTTTAGCTCTTCATGGGCTATTTCAACTGTTTTGGCATATTTTGAAATTTTTCGATTCCAAGCGATGCCAAAGCCAAAGATTGTCACCGCAACGATAAGCAAATACCAAAACAGGGTGTAATCGACTTTTACCAAGATGTCTTCACGAGAGTTCCAGTGCTTGTAAATACTGTTTTTGCGCTGCGGCGAAATGGAGGCCAAAGTTGTATTAATGATATCTAACAATTGCGGCCAGTCTTTACGCACGGCAAATCCTAGGCTGTCAAAAAATTGGGTTTGACCGACAATTCTGACATTGTTGGCGCCCAGTTCGTTCATTAAGTAAGAGCAGTGGGCCAGTGGACACAGCAATATGTCGATGTCGCCACTGTTTACTGCCAAAACTGCTGACCTCATTGAATCAAAGCGGTGTAGCTGTAATTCGGGGTGTTGGATTTGAATTTGATCTTGATATCCCAGTCCATTAACGATACCCGTTCTTATTCCCCCTAAATCGGTCAAGTCATCGACATAAACTCGGGCAGGGTTACCGGTCATTATCACTATCGGCATTTTGATTATGGGCTGTGAAAAACTGAAATTCTCAAGCAGAGTCGGGTCTTGAATACTGCCAATGGTCATATCGGCTTCATTTGGGGTAGATGGAATATAGTGTTGTTCGGTGTTCGACTGCTGTAGCCACTGGGCAGACAGTGAACCTTCTATATATTTTATAAATTCTACCAATATACCCTCATAATCTTTACCTGACTTGTGTGCCAGTGGTAGGCCAATAGGCGGCATAAAAAACTTTAGCTGGCGGTGGGCAAGCAACCATTGTTTTTGTGATTTATTGAGATTGACCCGGGTGATGGTGTTTGTGCCAAATTTGCCGAACCACTTGCTCCTTAGTTCTATTAATTTACCCTCAGGTACTGCCAGCAGGGCTTTGTCGAGAATGTTTCGCAGCGGTTTGTGCTTGGGACTGATAGCAAAAGACAGTGTTTCGGTGGTGATGCTATTGGATTCAATTAGCGGAATATTTTTTAGATTGCCGATAAGATGTTTTTGAATCAGGTAGTTAGATAAAACCTCACTGACGATATGAGCATCGGCCTTACCGGTCGATACTGCCATCAATGCATCGAGTGGGCTTGTGGCATAATATAAATCCATATTCGGGTAATGTTGTTCTAGGTGGATTGTGTTTGCCCAGCCTTTTAGTACCGCAACGGTCTGTTGGCTCAGTTGTTTCATGCTCATTTCTACGCTGGTTGTGTGGTCGCGGACGGCCAGAACGTTGCGATATTCAATGTAGGGTTGGGTGAAATGATAGATTTTTCTGCGTTGGGGGGTGTTGGTTACATCCATCAGCAAATCAATTTCACCCGACTTGGCACGTTGTTGATGCTGCACTATATTGCCGCGAACAAAATCAAGTCTGATATTGAGCATGGCGCAGATATAGCGTATCAAGTCATTGGTAAAACCCTGTTCAACGTTATTTAGAATAAAACCAAATGGCGGTTCTTCGACACCGCTGGTGACCCGAATCGATCCCTTTAGGCTAAGGTAATCACGTTCTTGCGGGGTTAATGCAACTATGGGTAGGTTGGGTTGACCGCTGACAAACCATTTTTTGCGCAGTTGAATTAACTCATGAGCGGGAATGGCATTCATCGCTTTTTGTAAAATACCAATCAAAATGGGGTTGTCTTTGTGGGTTGCAAAACTTAGCGGCAATCCAACTAAATTTAATTCATCGGGTACTGGATGTAGTTCAAGGCCGCCAATAAAATGTTTGACGATATAATAGTTGGCGACAGCACCGTTGGTAAAAAAGGCATCGGCTCGATTGGTGGTCAGTGCTTTGAGCGCCATTTGGGCATTTTTGACCACAACAAACTCGGTATCGACAAACGCTTTAGTGATTAGTTGGCTAATTGCATACCCTTCAACAATGGCGATACGTTGTTTGGCTAGGGTTTCTTTTGACAATACCTTTGCACTGTTGCCTGCTCGGGTAACGACAGAAAATGACAATTCGGCATAGGGCGTTGTAAAGTTGGCAAAGCTGCGCCGTGCCTTGGTGCTCATCATATTGGCCATCACATCAAGCTGACGGTCTTTGAGCATTTGCACGTATTCATTCCAGTGTTTACCTTGAGAAAATTCAACTTGAATGCCGAGCTTATCACCAATAAGACTAATTAAATCAATGCTATAACCGCTTTGTTTGCCATTAACACTGTAGTTAAAAGGAGGGTAGTCTTGTTCGTTTTGGACGCTGATCACGCGGTGTTGTGTGAGGTACGATTTTTCTTGTGTATTGAGCGAATGCAGCAATGCAAGGTCGGCCGCACAGATTGAAAAAGCAAATGGTAAAAAGAACACGAATAGCCACCAATGTGATTTGAGCAAATAGCTGGAAATGTGGGGCATTAATTGTTCCTAGGCCTAAAGGCACTTGTTTTGGTTACATTTTAGTTGAAGGTTGGCTATACCGTCAAAGTAGGTTTTTACAGTGGTAATGAATTGCACCACTGGGGCATAATGGGCGCCATTGACGTCATCAAAGTTCATGCTTGTTGTTAAAGTAAAAGACCAGTTTGGGCAATCACAGAGGTATATATGAGTAATCGAATGGTCAGTGACCAACGGCAATTTGACCGGCAGCATATTTGGCATCCGTATACTTCTATGACTGAGCCGCTGCCCAATTATTTTGTTAATAGTGCAAAAGGCGTTTACTTAGAATTGGATGATGGTCAGCAACTGATTGACGGTTCATCTTCTTGGTGGTCGGCGATACATGGTTACAATCATCCGGTGCTTAACGGCGCAATCAAAGCGCAGGTTGATAAAATGTCGCATGTGATGTTTGGCGGTATCACCCATAATCCGGCGGTGGAGTTATGCCGGCGATTGATTGACATCACCCCGGCTAGCCTTGATAAGGTGTTTTTGTCTGACTCTGGATCAGTTGCGGTTGAGGTCGCGATGAAAATGGCGGTGCAGTATTTTGGCTCGCAAAATAGATTAGAGAAAAGCCAATTTTTGACCGTTACTAAGGGTTATCATGGTGATACGTTTGCCACTATGTCGGTTTGCGATCCCGACACCGGCATGCATCATTTGTTTAAAAATATGCTGGCACAGCAGCACTTTGCCGATGCACCCCAATGCAAATTTGGCCAAGCTTGGGACCCACAAGATATTGCATCAATGAAAAACCAGCTAGAACAGCATCATCAAAAGCTTGCTGCTGTAATTTTAGAACCCATAGTGCAGGCCACAGGTGGCATTCGCTTTTATCATCCGCAATATTTAGTGGAATTACGCAAGTTGTGTGACGAATTTGGCGTACTGTTGATTTTTGATGAAATCGCCACCGGATTTGGTCGTACGGGTAAATTGTTTGCCTGCGAACATGCTGGGGTAGCGCCAGATATTATGTGTGTGGGTAAAGCAATGACTGGCGGCACCTTGAGTTTGGCAGCCACGTTAACATCAACAAAAGTGGCCGAGACCATTTGTCAAAATGGTCATTTGTTGATGCACGGCCCAACGTTTATGGGTAACCCGCTGGCGTGTAGCGCGGCTGTCGCCAGTATTGATTTGCTGCTTGGCCAGCCATGGCAACAAAAAATTGAGGCAATGGAAACTCAATTGAAAA